>CAMIVR010000079.1 GCA_946402065.1 uncultured Brevibacillus sp.
AAGTGTGACAAAGTCGTAGGCAAACGCCGGGTCAAGTGAAACGATGTCGGCGTTCAAGGCAAATGTGAGCGTTCCACCTGATGCTGCTCCCTCCCCGCCGGAGCCGCCTGCTGCATTCGAGCTGCCGTTCGATGAGCTTGAACAGCCTGCCATTGCCAATGCGAAGACAGCGCTTACAGTTACGACAAGATGTTTCATTCTGCTGTTGGTCATCCTTGGTTCCTCCTGTTGCTTAAAATCATTCCTAACCAAAATTATAAAGAATGCGGAACATATTTTTTCTATTATTTGACCCACTTTTCTTCAAAATCCTATCATTTAGAATTTTCATTCCTATTGTCTCTTTGCGTCTTGCAAAGAGGCAGGGGACACCTCCCCTGCCGTCTTCGTCGCACTTCCTTAAGTTACTTCAGCTTTACATTCGTCAGCATGTCCTGGAAGTACCACAGCGGCGTAATGTTATAGCCTTCGACATTGCTGGTCGTGGCGAGCATTTGCTTGGCATGTCCAAGCATGATCCACGGAGAATCCTCTGCGATGATTTTTTCTGCCTGAATCATCAGATCGGCACGCTTGTCATCGTCTGACAGATGTATTTGCTCGGACAGGAGCTTGTCCACCTCAGGATTTCTGTAGTTGGCGTAGTTCGCGCCGCCGTCGCCGACGTTGGCTGAATGGAAGAGCGGGAGCAGGTTTCCTGACGGGTCAGGGTAATCGGAGCCCCAGTTGTTGGCGATCATATCGTAATCTCTCGCACCGCCAAAGCCGCGGGTCGTCAGCTCTTCTCCGGTTACTTTCTCAATCTCGAGTTTAATCCCGAGCGGTTTTACCGCCGCTTGCAGCGCGAGTGCGGAATTGATCCGCAGACTGTCGTTGTCCGTCAAAATTTTGGCGCTGAAGCCGTTCGGCACGCTTGATTCAGCCATCAACTGCCTGGCCTTCTCCAGATCATAAGCGTAGTCGGGAATTTCCTTGTACGCCGCTTCCCACTTCTCCTTGGAGAATGTCCACAGGGCCGGCGGGACCGGAATCGCCCGTGCGGCTATCCCGTTGTCCTGGACCAACTGATCGATGATCTTTTTCTTGTCCAGCGCGTAGTTCATCGCTTGGCGCACTTTTTTGTCGTCAAACGGCTTGCGCTGTGTATTGAAAGCAATCGTATCATTCATGTAGCTGTCTGCTTTTTGCAGCTTGATGGAATCCATGCTCTCCACGACTTTTACCAGGTCCAGCGGCAAGTTGACCGTCATGTTGATCTGTCCCGTCTTCAAGCCTGTCACACGCGTCGTGCCTTCGGGAATCACCTTGTAGACGATTTTGTCGAGGTACGGTCCGCCCTCCTTGTTCCAGTAGTTCTCGTTCTTTTCCAGGACGATTTCCGAACCTGTCTGCCAGCTAACGTACTTAAACGGACCTGTCGCCATCACGCCGCCATCCGGCTTGCCGAAGTTGTCTTTATGCTCTTCAAAGTACTTTTTGCTGATGACGTGACAGGCAGACGTCGCCGTTACATATCGCCACATCGCATCCGGCTCTTTCAACGTGACTTTGACGGTTGAGTCGTCGACTTTCTCGATTTTGTCTACGTTATCGTACATCCAGCCGAGGTAGGAGGCCGTTTTGGGATCACGCGTCCGCTCCATCGAGAACACGACATCGTCTACGGTCATCGGGCTGCCGTCATGGAATTTGACGTCTTTGCGGATCGTGTACACATACGTCTTGTCGTCCTTCATTTCCCATTTTTCCGCAAGGTTTGGCGCCAGCTGCATGTTTTCATCGAATTTCAGCAGCCCTTCGGCAATTTCATTGTCTACCGGGCTGGTCGAAAAGTCGTAGTTAAATGCAGGATCAAGCGAAACAATGTCTGAATCGAGCGCAAACGTAAGCGTTCCGCCCGATTTGCCACCTGTGTCTCCGCCCTTGTCTGTACTTGCTGTTCCGCCGTCGGTGCCGCCTCCACCGGATGTGCCTGTCTGTGAGCCGGAACAACCTGTTGCGACGAGTGCCATGGCCACTGATAAAGATGCGACAACATTGAAAAGCTGATTTCTTCTCATCCGAAACCCCCTAGGTCCTTGTTGTGTTTTTATTTTGATTATAAATAATTTTCTAACAATAACTTTCAATATTTTGCCTAATTACCTTTAAAATCTTATCATATCTGCAAAAACAAGTGTAAATACTAGAAATTTTCCCATTAATTAGTTGAAGGTACAGATGCATCCGACTATACTGACTACGTGACGGAGGCTGTCACCGGCACGTTGGCTGGTGGAGCCCCAGCACATTCGGGTATTGCAACGTTACAGACGGGAGAAGGGGTACACAAGTGCGTTGGATCATCGCGGTTTTTCTCGGTGCTTGCAGCTACGGGGTTCTCTCCACGTTCGTCGTCTTTGCCTATCGCGAAGGCTTTCACGTAGGCGAAGTCACCGGCAGCCAGATGTTTCTCGGAGCAGTCATGCTATGGATTCTTGCCGGCTTCAAAGCGACGAACCGTGCGACGGCAAAAGAATGGGGACAGTTGCTTGCCGTCGGCATTACAGCCGGCTTGACAGGGTTATTCTATTTTGCCTGCCTGCAGTATCTGTCCGCTTCCATCGCGATTGTCATGCTGTTTCAATTTACGTGGATCGGCGTGCTGATCGATTCGCTTATGGAACGGAAGCGGCCGGGATGGGAGAAGCTGCTGGCACTCGCGCTGCTGTTGTCGGGAACAGTGCTGGCCGGGGGTGTCATCGAAGGTGGCATCCAGCAATTTTCTTTCACAGGTCTTGCTCTCGGGTTCCTGTCCGGGATCAGCTACGCCTTGCAAATCGCCTTTAGCGGAAAGGTTGCCCTGCGAGTCAACTCCTGGTCGCGCAGCGCGATCATGATGACCGGCTCGACTATCACGGTCTTTCTCATCTTTCCTCCCGGCTTCCTGGTGGATGGCTCGCTGCTCCACGGGCTGCTTTTCTGGGGAATTCTGCTCGCCCTGTTTGGTACGGTGATTACGACGTTGCTGTTCAACATCGGCGTTCCCCGCATCGGCGTCGGGCTATCCTCCATCCTTGGAGCTGCGGAATTGCCCACCTCTGTGCTGCTGTCCAGCTTTGTCCTGCATGAAATCGTCAGTCCGCTGCAGTGGTTCGGTGTCGTCGTAATCCTGGTAGGGGTAACTCTGCCTGAATGGATCAACCGGCGGAAACCGGCTGCGGCAGCAGACGGGAATGGCAGCGACCGCATTGTCAGCTAAAACTGACAATGTAAGTTATAGCTGACAGTCAATTCATTCGTCTTGCCGCGTATCTTGCCAATCAGCAGGAAAGCTGCATCGGCTCGCGGGTGCTGTAAGCGAAAACTTACACATTCGGCGAGCTGCTTTCTGCCCAAAACGAGTGCGGCATATGAAAACCCTTGTTCCTGACAGTGTCCATAGATTGTTCGAAGGATGGCATCAAACTTGCATAAATGAAGAGATAAGTGAAATGTTCCCGCGCTCATGGCAGCAGGAATGAGAAATCAGACAGAGTGGAGGAGAATTGCACATGCAACAGAAAAAACGCGGTCGCGAGCTTGGCCTGCCATTTCCCGGTGTGACCGGGCGCAATAATGCCATTACGGACGTTCCCGGCGTAGAGGTAGGCTATTCGACGTTGATCAGTGGCGAAGGGCCGGCAGACATCGGCAAGGGACCGGTCCGTACAGGTGTTACGGCCATTCTGCCGCGCGGCAAGCAAACGACCATGCAGCCGATCTGGGCGGGATATTACGGATTGAACGGCAACGGCGAAATGACCGGTACGCATTGGATCAACGACGGCGGCTATTTTCTGAGCCCGATCTGCATCACCAATACACACGCTGTCGGCACGGCACATCATGCCACGACAAAGTGGATGATCAATCAATATGCCGAGCAGTTCGGCAAGGAGCATATATGGGCGATGCCGGTAATTGCCGAGACATACGACGGAACACTGAACGATATTAACGGATTGCACATCAAGGAGGAGCACGTGCTGCAAGCCCTGCAATCCGCTCAGTCCGGTCCAGTAGCCGAAGGAAATGTCGGCGGCGGAACCGGAATGATCTGCTATGAGTTCAAAGGCGGAACGGGGACATCCTCGCGCGCGGTCGAAATCGCCGGTGAACAGTACCATATCGGCTCGCTCGTGCAAGCCAATCACGGGATACGCGACTGGTTTACCGTTCTTGGGGTTCCCGTCGGCAAGCACCTGCGCGACAATCAGCTGTTCGAGAGCGAACGCGGCTCGATTATCGCGATCCTGGCGACAGACATCCCGATGCTGCCCCATCAACTGACGCGTCTGGCCAAACGGGCTGCGATCGGCATCAGCCGCAGCGGTACGCCCGGCGGAAACAACTCCGGCGATATTTTTCTCGCTTTTTCCGTAGCCAACGCGATGGAGCTGCATCAAATCTCGCAAACAAAGCTGAACATGACATTCATCAATGACGAAGCGTTTGACCCGATCTACGAAGCTGCCTGCCAGGCTGTCGACGAGGCGATTATCAACGCCATGCTGGCTGCCTCCGACATGACGACGGTCAAACCGGCGGGAAAGGTCGTTTCCGCAATTAACCACGACGAACTGGTAGCCGTGATGAAGCAGTACAACCGCATGTAAGTCCGGCTATCGCTCGCTTTGCGCTTACAAATGGAGGTCTTTCACCATGTTTAAGGGTTACTTGTACTCCCTCTTGGCAACATTATGTTACGCCCTTCCTTCCGTTTTTACCGTCTTTGCCTTCAGGGACGGCTTGACGCCGAACAGCCTGATCTTTTACCACAGCCTGGTCGGAACGGTCATTCTGTTCGTCTACATGCGGCTGCTCGGTGAGAAAATTCCCAAGCTGACGCGGCCGAACCAGCGCGACTTCCTGATTTCCAGCATGGCCAAGGCGCTCACCGGCCTGTGTGTGTACAACGCGATCATGCACATGGATGTCTCGCTCGTCCTGACGCTCAATTTCATGTATCCGGCCGTCGTGCTGCTGCTGGAGTTTCTCATCGACAAAAAGAAGCTCAGCGTTTCCCAGACACTCGGACTCATCTGTACAATCATTGGCGAAATGCTCGTCCTGAAACTCTTTCAGGGAGAGTTCGGCACACTGTCTGTCATCGGCACGCTGCTCGGCGCCGCTTCAGGTCTCACCTGGGGCTTCATGATTTACTGGACAAACAAAACACTGTCGACCTTTTCCACGACCTTCGTCTCCGGGTATACGACAGCCATCGGGACGCTGTTTTACTTTTTCATCCTGCCGCCGACTTATTTGCTCACTGCAAAGATTACGCTGCCGGTCGTGTCCTGGTCGCTCTTCTTCGGAGTGGTCAATTCTGTTCTGGCGATGGTGCTGATGTTTGCCGGGATGAAATTCATCGGTGCCGCACGCTTTTCCATCATCAGCATTTTTGAGCTGCCTTTGACCGTTATGTTCGCCTTTTTATTTTTGCACGAACACCTCGGTCTTTCGCAAATTTTGGGCGGCGTCTGCATTCTGCTCGGCATCGTCCTGTTTGATTTGAAAAACTTCCAGTCGGTGCTGAGCAAGAAATCGCAAGTCGCTTAACACGCCCCGCTTCGTCGGCCTGGATGGGACTCTCCTCGCCCGCTATCTGTGCTACAATAGGGAAAGCCTATCTTTGCCGTCGAAGGAGGAATTATTGCTTGCTTACACTGGAAGACTGCCTGACCATTCTGGAGCAGATCAACGGCCTGGTGGTTGTCGATGATCAGGCGCGGATTGTGTTTATCAACAGACGGGTTGCCGAAATGATGGGCATTGAACCGGAAGATGTGATCGGAAAGTATATCCAAGACGTTATTTCTTCAACGAAAGTGCACAAGACGGTGGAAACGCGCGAACCTTCCATCGCTGATTTTTATTTTGTCCGCGAGTCGACGATAGTCAGCAGCCGCTTTCCGCTTTATCGAAAGTCCAAATTTATCGGCGCGATCGAGTACGACCTGTTTGAAGATTACAAGCAACTGAAAAACTTTTTGAAAAAAGCGGAGAGTCTGCCCAATGAGCTGAGCTTTTTCAAGCAGGAAGCAAAGCGCATGCAGGGCAACCGCTACTCGATCGAGCAAATCGTCGGGGAAAGTCCGCAAATCAATAAGCTGCGAAAAGAAATTGCCGCTGCCGCCCGGACGAATTCCACTGTCTTGATTACAGGCGAGTCGGGGAGCGGCAAAGAGCTGGTCGCCCACTCCATCCATGCACTGAGTGAGCGCAGCAGGGAAATCTTCGTGCCGCTCAACTGTTCCGCCATCCCGTTTGAGCTGTTTGAATCCGAGCTGTTTGGCTTTGAGGAGGGCACGTTTACCAATGCCCGCAAAGGCGGCCAGACCGGCAAGTTTCAGCTCGCCAACGGCGGAACGCTGTTTTTGGATGAGATCAATCAGATGCCTCTGGAGCTTCAGCCGAAAATCCTCCGCGCCCTGCAGGAGAAGGAGATCGACAAGATCGGCAGCAAGTACAGCATCCCCATCAACGTGCGTGTCATTTGCGCAACCAATCAGGATTTGAAAGAGCTCGTGAAAAAAGGCAAGTTCCGCGAAGACCTTTACTACCGGCTGAATGTCATTCACATCCGCGTTCCCCCGCTGCGCGAGCACAAAGAGGACATTCCATTACTGGTGAATGCCTGCATCGACAATCTCAACCACCTGCTCAGCCGCAATGTCAAAACTGTCTCGCCCGAGGTGCTGGCCATGCTGAAAGCGTATGATTGGCCGGGGAACGTCCGGGAGCTGCAGAATACGCTGGAGCGGATGGTGAACGGGATCGATCAGCATGTCGACACGCTGGAGGTCAGCCATTTCGAAAATTTTATCGAAGAGAACCTGTCCGTCAACAAGCCGTTTCTGCTGCCCCCGACAAAGGGAAAGCCGTTGGACGAAATCAGGGACAGGGCGGAACGGGAAGCAATTTTGCAAGTGCTTGAGCTGTGTGGCGGCAATAAAAGCGAGGCGGCGAAAATGCTGCAAATCCCTCGACCGCTGCTGTATCAGAAAATGAAGCGGCTGAATATTGAAGTGGGGAAATCGGAGAAGCCACTCAATCAATAGTGAACTGCACCCCATTTGTTAGACTTACTTAACAATTGGCGGTGTATTATTTTTTTATGGCTGTCTGAACGGCGCAGAGACACATGCTTCCATTGCCGCGCCCATGAAAGTCTATACAAGGTAAACGGTACAGTTTAAACTAGACTTACTTGCATATATATGGATAACCTGGGACATCTTCGAATGAAATGGCCGCCATTTTTCAAATCCCCTCTTTCCGTTTACGACGAAAATGGAGGTCATCATTCCAATCATGAGGAATAGACGCCCCGCTATCAAAGAACAAGAGGGGGCCAGCTATGAAGAAGGAATACAAGCAAATCACACCTCGAGACTGGAGGAAATGTACATGCAGACCAACCAGAAAACGCAGCAAAACAAAAGAAGCGATGCGCATTTAAGTCAACTGGCATCCGTCGGACAAATTGCAGCCGGCATTGCCCACGAGGTGAAAAACCCGCTAACCGCTGTCAAAGGGTTTTTGCAGCTGTTAAAAGAACGCAACGAAAAACAGTATATCGAAATCGCCCAGACGGAGCTGGACAATGCCATAGGCATTTTGCAAAATTTGCTTCAAGTGTCCAAGCCCGATTTGGAAGACGAGACGTTCGAATCGATTGATTTGACGGTGGAATTGGAATCGTTAACGCAATTGTTCCAGGATCAGCTTTACCGCGTCACACTCATCAAGCAGCTGGAGAACCCGGGCCATTACATATTCGGAAAAAAGAATCAATTAAAGAAAGTGTTTTTTAACTTACTGAAAAACGCGTTTGAAGCGATTCCCGGCGAAGGGACGATTACGATCGGCCATACTTCCACTGAGGAAGAAATTACCGTTTACATACAAGACAGCGGAACCGGTATTCCCGAAGAGCGGCTAGAATTGCTGGGCACCCCGTTTTTTACGACCAAGGAGAACGGAACAGGGATGGGACTGACTCTCGTCTTCTCCGTCATCTATCAGCATAACGGCACGATTGAGGTTGAAAGCGAGGAAAACGTCGGCACGAAATTCACGATCACCTTTCCAAGAGCGACAGGGATTATCAAAAGAAAAGAGGTAGTTCAGCTGGAATTAGAAAAAGCAGATTCTTTAAAAGACTATTTTTTCATAAACAGGGAAAAATTCGAGCAGCGTTTGCTGATGGAAGCGGTCAACGTTCGCGATAAAATCGATGAAATTCTCACTATCGGCAATATCAATCTGCTGGAAAACGCCCACAAACTCGTGCTGTACGTCTCGGAAGACAGGGAGCATGAATTGATCCCTTTTGCCAAGACAGAAGGCGTCTCCTGGGCGAAACACTCGTTAACCCTCGCCTTTAAGCTGGAATGGATCCAGGCGGTAAGGCGGGTACTTTGGGATTTTTTGTACAACTACGATCGAATGACCAATCTTCCGACCAACCGGGAACAATTTTACAGTCAGGAAAAACGCGTAAACGAGCTGATGGATCTGTTTCTCAACAACTTCTTCATGAGCTACTCCCAGTTTAAGGACGATCTGATTCGGACGCAGCGGGAAATGGTCGAAGATTTATCGGTTCCGATCATCCCGCTTACAAAGACTACGTCCATCCTGCCGTTGATCGGTTACATCGATGAATCCCGAGCCGACACAATCGAGGAAAAAGTCATTGCGGAAATCGGCAACAATCGCCTCGAAACGTTAATCATCGACCTGTCAAGCGTGATGGCAATGGAGTCCCCGATTATTACTCAGCTGATCGGCGTTATCGATGGAATCAAAATGATGGGGTGCGAGACCGTCGTTACAGGGTTGAGACCGGAAATCGCGAAAACAATGATTCGCTCCGGCATGAGCTTTGAAACGAAGGCGATAACGAAAGGAACGCTTCAGCAAGCAGTAGAGGATCACTTGATCAATGTAAAAGCGCGGTAATGTTGGCCCCAGCTTTTGCATGAGGAAAAAAACAGCCAGTCCAAACGAATTGGAGCTGGCTGTCTCTGTTCATTACAAGATAAACTTCTTCACCTGCTGCTGCATTTCTTCCGCCAAATCAGTCAACGCTGACGCCGAAGTAGCAATCTCCTCCATCGAGGCGAGCTGCTCTTCTGTCACTGACGCAATACTGTCCGACTCACTTGCATTTTTATCGGCAATCGTTGACATTTCATCCATCGAGGCTGAGACCTGGTCGGCACTTGCCGCAATTTGTTCGGTAGAAGCCAAAACCTCCTGCGCCTGACTGGTTACGGTTTGTACGGATTGCATGATCCGCTTAAACGCTTCCCCAGCGTGATGGATCATCTCGACACCGGACTCGACTTCCTGCGTCCCGGCCTCCATCCCGCCGATGATGCGGGCCGTATCCTGTTGAATGCCATTCACCAGTTGGACGATCTGCTCCGCTGAATTTCTCGACTCCTCAGCCAGCTTCCTTACTTCGTCTGCCACGACAGCAAAGCCCCGTCCGTGTTCTCCTGCCCGCGCTGCTTCGATCGCTGCATTCAGGGCCAACAGATTGGTCTGCGCACTAATATCCGTAATCACATCGATGAACTTGCCAATTTCCGTCGAGCGCTCGCCGAGGCTTTTGGCCAACTCGCTTGAGGACTGAACGGATTCCTGAATCGTATTCATCTGGTTGATCGCCTGTTGGATCGCGGCATTGCCTTGTTCCGCTACCGTCTTCGATTCAAGCGACGTCTCCGAGACAATTGCAGTCGATTTGGCTATGTACTGGAACCCTCTGGCAACCTCATCCATGCCGATAGTGCTTTCCTTGACTGCGTGTGCTGCCGCATTTGAGCCGGCAGCTATCCCTTGAATGGTCGCGGCAACGTGGTTTGTAGCCTGCGAAACCTGCTCTGTTCCCGCAAACAGTTGTTCCGCGGATGCGGCCACTTGTTCAGAGCTGGCATGAATTTGCACCAGCAGTGTCCGCAAATTCTCTTTCATTTGCTGAAACGAATCGGCCAACTCGCCAATCTCATCACGCCGCTTCAGATGGATCGCCGTTCCGGTCAAATCCCCGCTGGCAATCTGTTTTGCCGCTGCCGACAGGCGAACCATCGGGCTGGAGATGATCCGTGAGATGCCCATGCCGATGATAATCGCCAGGACGACTGCCCCGGCGCTCAGCAATACGACCAGCGTCGTCATGAATCTGATTTCGCTTTTCACGGACTGATCCGCTTCTTTAATAAGTTCTGTTTGCTTGGCAACGATCTTGTTGGCCAAATCCTGGATTTGGATCCCCAATGGACTTACCTGATCGTTATTCAAAGCAATCGCTTGATCGAGTTTTTTCGCTTGCACGAGCTGGACCACCTGATAGGTGATTTCGCGAAATTGCTTGTTCAACTCGGACAGCTTATTCACGTTTGCTTTTTGCTCGGGATTGATGATTAGACTTTCCAGCTGTTTGATCGTATCGACCGTTTGCGGCATCGTCTTTTGCAGTGTATCCAGCTGCCCCTTGTCAATCGTCAATAAATACCCGCTTAGCGAAGCATTTTGCAAATTGATTTGCGAGCCGGCATCCTTCGTATAAAAGAGTGCGGTAGACTGTCGATTCAGCAAATCTGAATACGCTGCCTGCGTTTTAAGCTGTTGAACATATGAGATACCGCCCACAATTGCAAGAAGCAGAGCCACGAGTAAAAACCCGCCCGTGATTTTCTTTCCTAATGTCACTCTCATTGAATCACCTTCGCTGTTGTTGAATTATTTCAAAAAGTATTTTCATCCTCTCTACAAGTACCCATTTCGAAATAAAAATAAACAATTTCTCTTTCATTATGTACACATCCTGGCAAATCAGCGGACACAAAAATACCCCCAGCTCATCCTGGAGGTAGTTGTTCCGCGAATCAGCGGTGGCTTTCATAGACCTGGGACAGATCCTGATAGCCGAGCACAATCGCTTTCTGCACATAGACGGACCATAAATGCGCCGTCGCCAGCGCATCATAGAACGCGTTGTGCCGCTTCCTGATCTCGATGCCATTGATTGCGCAGAGTGTGTCCAATGTCGCGTTACCGAGGGAACCGGCGGACAGTTGAACCATCATCATCGTATCGATCAAGCGATGGGTAAATGGCAAGCGGCTTGTCTTCCAGAGTGCAGCCCGCAAAAAATCGCGCTCGTGCCGGGAATGATGGGCTACCATCGGCCGGCTTCCGACAAATTGAAACAGCCGGAGCATCGCCGAACGCAGGTCTGGAGCCTCCCGCAATGCGTCATTAGTGATACCGGTGAGCAGCTCGATATGCTCAGGAACGGTTCGATTGGATTGGACCAGCGTGTAAAAGCACTCGTTCTCAAGCACCTCGCAACCGCGTACGGCAACGGCCCCGACAGAGATGATTTCATCGCCGCGCTGGGGGTGAAAGCCGGTCGTCTCCAAATCGATCGCAACCACCTCCAGGCTATCCAGCGGCTGAGTGGTTTGGCTTGGGTGGCGCATTTCTTTGCTGAGCGAACGCAAAAACGCCAGATGGCGCGGGTCGCTTTCGGTACCGGCAGTTGCAAGAGGTGGAGGCACGTCGCTATCGCGATTCAACGGCCAAAATCGTCGCAGCGGATTCCAGTCTTTCTTGCTCATCCGAACCACTCCGATTGCTTGTCACCCAGCTTTTCCGACAGCTTTTGCAGCTGCACGGCAAGCCTCATGCCGTTTTTCAGGGTCATCTCCATTTCTTTGGACACTGCTGTCAATTTTACGTAGCTGTTGTTGACATACGAATCTCCCTGCCAGTGAAGAGGCGGAATTAGCCGAAGCCCGATGATTTGCCGAAAATGGCTCTCCACCTGCTCACAAAAGCCATTCGCCCAGATTTTCTTTTGACGCAGTCCAGCAAGTCTCCCCAACGTCGAATTCGCCTGTATTCCACTTGCCAGGGCAAACAGACGAATGCAATTGACATAGGGCAAGTATAGGCCGTTTTTGATATTGATGCCTCCGCGGTATTTTCCCTGAACCTCTGTCAACAGCCGACCAAACAAGCCCACCGGCACGTGGTAGGCGCTCGTGTTGCTGACGAGCCGTTGGACAATCTCCGGATTGCCGGCGATTTTCTGATGGAAGTGGCTCATCAGTTCGCTGTACAGCTCTCCGCTCCCGACCAGCATCCGGGCGTCGCTGGCAAGCAAAAGGTAGCGCACGTTTTCCCAGGCTGGCTGTTCATGCCAAAAATCAATCGTGCGCTTCCAGCCCTCCAGCGACCCGTACCAGCGGCGGTTCGAGCAAATCACATTGCCGTGGCAGGGAGGATAACCTGCTTCCTCAAGTCCCTGTACGATGGATGCGACGAATAGCTGAAAGTACTGGGCAACCTCTTCCCGTTCATGGTTCCCGAGGTGATCGGGCAGCTGGTACAGCAATCCGTTATCCTGATCGCTGACAAACGCCTGCTCCTGACGTCCGCCACTGCCAAATTGCAGAAAAGCATAAGGCACAGGAGGTTTTCCCATGCCCATCTTTTCTAGCAGTTGAGACGAAAGCTGAATACTTCTCATAATCAGCTGATCGTGAATCATGTTGACGATAACGACAAAGCAGGATAGCTCACCTGCTGTCGTGCACGCTTGCAGCGCATTCGGGTTGAGCAGCTCCCGCCGCAGCAGGTTCAGCTCGTGAAACGACTCGGCTTCGGCAATCCGGTCCTTTTGCTCAAGTGAGAGAGTGGGAGGAGTTAGCAGAAACACCGCCTCCTTCTTTAACTTCTTTGGCTTGTTTGACCACGACGCGATTCTCGTGCAACAGCTCCGGGTAGCCATAGCTGCCGTGCTCGCTCACGTCGAGTCCGACGACCTCTTCTTCCTCAGACACACGCAAGCCAGTCGTTGCCTTGATCAAGGAAAGCACGATAAACGATACGAGCATGACGTACACAATCGAACCGATCAAACCCAGTGCCTGCACGCCAAGCTGATGCAGACCGCCGCCGTAGAACAGCCCCGCTGCTCCTACACCGACTTTGCCAACCAACTCTGGCGTAGCGAACAAGCCAGTCGAAAGCGTTCCCCAAATCCCGGCGATACCGTGCACGGAAAAGGCAAACACCGGATCATCGATGCCTTTGCGGTCAAAATACAAGGAAGTATAGAATGTCAGTATTCCTGACACTGCGCCGATTACGATCGATGCCCACACATCGACAAACGCGCACGAAGCCGTAATCGCCACGAGAGCAGACAATACCCCGTTCAGCATGCTGGGAATGTCTGCTTTTCCCATCCGCGCCCAGGAGACGAGCATCGCAGCTACCCCACCAGCCGCAGCAGCAAGGTTGGTCGTAACCGCCACGTAGCCGAAAAACCCGGATATCGAGCCTAACGTCGAGCCCGCGTTGAAGCCAAACCAGCCGATCCAGATAATCATGACCCCCAGCACCGTGTAGACTTGGTTATGGCCGGGGATGACATTCGCGCTGCCGTCTCTGTTGTATTTGCCAATCCGCGGCTTGAGCAGAATGGTCGCAGCCAATGCCGCTATCGCACCTTGCAAGTGGACAACCGTCGAACCGGCAAAATCCTGCATGCCCAATTCCGCCAACCAGCCGCCACCCCAAACCCAGTGGCCAACTACCGGATAGACCAGGACTGTAAAGAGAATTCCGAAAATGAAATAAACAGATAATTTCGCGCGTTCTGCAAAGCCGCCCCAGGCGATCGCCAGCGAAACACCGACGAATCCGAGCTGAAAGAGAAACTTGATGCCGATCGGAATCGCTGCACCGGAGAGGGATTGATATGCCACAGCCGCTTGTTCTTCGGTTCCGTTAAAAAAGAAACCGCTCAAGCCGACAAAGGAATTGCCCTCGCCAAACGTCAAGCCAAATCCAAGTGCCCAGAACGCCAACGAGCAAATCCCGAAAGTAAGGATCGTCTTGCCGGCGACGTGCCCGGCATTTTTGGTTCGCGTCGACCCTGTCTCAAGCAAAGCAAAGCCTGCCTGCATGAAGATTACCAGAACAGCGGCAACCATCACCCACGTCGCATCCACTGCAGAGGCCACGTGCTCCAATGTCAGATCCATAACATCCCACTCCTTTTGTGTTAGAAAAACTAACATTTTATTTATATGTGAGATTATATGACATTGAATCGATAGATGACAACTGTTTTTTGAAAATTTTTGTGCAGTTTTCATTCCAGCCCGTCTATACCCTGCCAAACAAAGCAGATCGGAGCGTATTCCGCGATACCGCTCTCTTCAACACAAAGTCTCAGATGATGCGGCAAGCTCTTCGATCCCTTCATAGATATTGGGGCAATACCAGCGTAGCTGTCATCAGGGGCAATGTAGATGGTATTATATAGGGAATTTATTGACAACCTCGTTATATTCTTGCTAGGCATCGGTACTTGCATTTAGACAATTAGAGTCTCAAATAACTTGAAACTAGCCCTCAACAGCGCGATTGATATGCTCCCCTTTAAGTAGACAGGTGAAATAATAAAACCTGCTACTAAAAGGGGAGCTTTTTCATGCCGAAAGTACACTACCTGTGGTTGATAATCCGAACTCTTGGTGGCACTATGCCAGCGCCGATATATAAGACATCTAACTCATTATGGTGATCTTCGTGCTCCTGAATGATACTACTGAGATTACTGTCTCCTTCCAGTTTCGGCCTGGAATCCAACTTGTATGCCATCATTGAACATTTACAGGATTTAGCCAAGCGGAAACAGGCTACTGTAGCGCAAATCTCGCTCGCATGGCTGCTGCATCAACCGCATGTGACAAGCGTCATTCTAGGAGCAAAAAACATGGAGCAATTCAAAGATAATATAAATTCAGTGAACCTAACTCTTACTGACGAGGAGTTGGCCACACTGAATGAGGTAAGTAAACTAACTCCAGAATCCCCCCGTTGGATGATTCAAATCTGATCAGGCGGACGGCGTCAACAACAATCCCAAGATATCAGGACTCGAGCAACTAAATGAGTGGCCTTTCGTCAAACCTTTTTCACCCTCTGCTCTATTCCATCAAGTAATAAGTGAATTCCGGAATTAAACAGTTCATCAGAACCCATTAATTTAAACATACCTTCTTCGTGCATCCGTTGAAGCAATTTGAATTGCGATAGATCCGCATGAGTATTCTCCTTTTTACCCTCCTCTAACGATATCTGTAACATACGTTGTTCATATTCTTCAACGACGAAATTGATGACGTAGTTAAACAAATGGGTCGTATATGAAAATTTTTGTTTATCCGTCAATGAAGTAGGTTCGATCATCTGCAATAGGAATTCGAACAGTTCCATAAAATCAGCCTCTGGCCTTGACTTCATCAGAAGTTGACCGGAGCAAGGAAACTGCTGGAGCTTCCTCCGAATAACAGTTGCGCTTATCTGAAGCCTTTCTCGCCAGTCTCCTTGCTTGGGAAGATCGCTTATGATCTCTCTTGAAACCAGGTTGGCTAACGTTTGATAAATGACCTGCTTACTCTCGAAGTACCAATAGATAGTGGGGGCTTGAACATTCAATTCCTTGCAGAGGTTTCTTATTGTAAAATTTTCGATTCCTTGGTCGGAGAGAAGCCGCCACGAGGCTGCTATTATCTTCTCCTCGCTGATATGTGGCCTGCGTTGAGGCATAAAAAGCAATCCAACTCCATTCCAAAAATTCTTATATGACTTATTATACTCTATATAGAGGGGAACTTAGTCAAGGATGTACTTAAAAACAACACGGATCCAAATGGGATGAATAAAGAAACCAAGCTATTCCTCCAATTCTACATCTTCAGCGGGCAACGGCTTCTGGTTGAACATGCTTTCTCCTGCTTTTGAGGAGAGCCGAACATCCCTCATCCCACGTTCAATGGCGCTCACTTCATAATCTCGTAACGCGGTCAAAAGTTCCTTTTCACCGTTTTTCACGTTGATTAATTCCTTCGAGAGCTCATAGGCATCAAAGAGTGCCGCGTTCCCGCCGATCCCTGCCGGTGTCATGGGGTGCAGAGCGTCTCCCAGCAAAACCAGAGAGGTCGTTTCTTTCCAAGGCTTATACGGCAGAACATTACGGAGGTGATAAACAGCCGTTTTCTCTGGCTCCGCTAATTCCAGCATCCGTTTTACTTGCGGATGCCAATGTTTGGTTTTCGCTTGAGCAAAAGACAACAATTCAAAACCGTTCAATTGGAAGAGCTGCTCGTCAGGAATTCCAAACCACTCGGGCGAGCACGCAAGCACAGCGTACAGGTAATCCTGTTGAGGAGAAATCTTCACATTAAGGAACATGGATTCCGGTAAATGTTCAATATTCGGCTTGAAGGCCATGTCTTCAAGAAGAAGGGAAACCGGAGCATCTCCTTCCGGATTTAGAAGGCCTCTCATGCTGCCATCCCCAATGAGCCTATTCAGTTCCTTTCTCCGCCCATCATTCAGAAATACCTTGGTATAAAGAGCCCTGCCCCCAGTATCGAAAATTTTCACCCCAGGTTTGTACTGATGGCGAACTTTGGATCCTCCCCCGTCAGCACCAACCAGGACATCCGCATCCATATGCTCCCCATTATCGAACCACGCTCTTAAGCGTCCGTTTTCTAACCTTTCATAATGGGTAAACCGGTATCCGTAACGGATCTTGTCACTTAGTTCGCCAAGCAACACTTCACGAAAGGTAAACCGGTTTACAGCTGGTGTGGCTTCCGCTTTGTTGTACATCGGGTGCTGTTCTTCTGTGGGTTCCAGAGAGATCGGATCTAAGAAGACAGGATGTGCCGGTCCTATAACGGATGTTTCAATATAGAGATCGTAAAGTTTTTCAGGAAGACAAAACCGCAGCGCATTGGATCCATTCTCATTTATTTTGATTCGATAGCCTGTTTGAACAAAATTGTCTTCATGCTCCCGTTCACAAACATGAAAGTCAATGTGATTTTTTTTCAAACTTTGTGCCAATGCAAGTCCTCCGAGACCGCCACCGATAATAACTACAGATAGTGATTTCATATAATCCCTCATTTTAACTAAGTTATATTTATATAACGATGTTATATTACAGCTATCCTCCCCTGTTTGTCAATGACTGTCATCTTATCTTTCATGGATTGGGGTATATTCGCTCTTCGTTTATACCATTATATTTTGCTGTTATCCCGGGTTCTGGCAGTAAGCGAGTTTTCGAACCGAACATTATTAAACATGATCTGGCTGAGCATAGCCCTTGTCGTCCCTTTGCTGTTCTGGTTTCCTGGGCGCCGTGAGAATAAAGTCTGGTTTTACGTACTGGAGCTATTGCTTGGCGGTTCTTATTATGTGAATTCAGTCATTCATCCGGAGCTGACTTCAAGCGGACTATTTGCTGCCGAGTCTTGCAATGGGGTACTTATTGACTAAGCAAACCCTTTGGATCATTCCCTTGCTTGTTTTCATTCCTTTCTCCTTTCAATCTTGTCTAAGATTATCTTGGGAGCAAACCCTAAGTAATGGAACAGACAATCTGCTGTTCTGCTTATCGGGATGTGGGCAAGCTTCGTCGCCAATGAGTATGACCAGAAGAATAAACTGGTAGCGGAAGTGGAGCAAAATAAGCTGTTAACTCACTACTCGGCCGAGATCGAGAAAATGACTTTGCTCGAAGAGCGCAACCGAATGTCCAAGGAGCTTCATGATACGCTGGGGCATTTCTTTACCTCGCTCAGCCTGAGCCTTGATGCTTCTATTGCCCTTATGGATAGCAAGCCTACCGAGGCCAAAGATCAGTTAATTCGCTTAAGAGCATTGGCTGAGAAAAATCTGGACGAAATGAGGAACATCGTACACGAGATGGGGGAAGTTGAAGTTGAGAACCTTCTTGTATCAAAGTAAACGGCAGGCGGTTGGCTGAACGACAGGAAGCATGTCTCCTGCGTAGTCCTTGACTCTTACCATAGACTACCGTGCTTCTTCCCACAAAGTATAAAGTTTACAACCTGGGTCAGAGCGTAAATTTCATGACGTATTTCGTAGTTTGCGAATCCCACCTTTGTAAAATCGGGATCATTGATCGAGCCCTTCACACTCGAATACGGTCGTTCTCCTTTGAACTGGCTTACGTGTATGCCAATTGAATGTCAATAAACTGAACGACGATTTGGCAAATTTCACCCGCTTGGTCGTAGCCCCAATAAACCGGATAAGCGCCATCGCCAAAACCGGATTGAAACATGGGGACATGATACTCGGTATTAGGAATCTTCCAGTTCAGCCAATCGCCGGCATCGCGCTGATACTGCGGATTTTCGCGAAAACTCTTGGCAAACAGGGCAGCAAAATAATCATCGTAAAGATTGCCATCAGGATGTTCTTGATGCCAATGACTAGCAAAGTCGCAAAAAGCTTGATGCGCCTGCTTATCGCAAATACATGCCAGACCGGCATCTACATTGAAGCCAAAAAACTCTCCGTCCCCCATCTCCAAAATATCTTCATGTCCAATCAGAGCTTCTTCAAACCGGACGGCAGGAACATCGGAAAACCGCAGACGAACGGCGGCATAGCGGGCACAGTCACCATCCTCGTCCGGCTTCACCACACAGACTTCGGCTGAGTAGGTTCCAACTGGCGCCGTTTGGAAATAAGGCTGCTCCTCAATATGCCCCAAATAACATAGCGGATCGCGGACAAGAATTTGGCCGGTAGGAATAGAGGTGGGACCGATATCTATAATTTCCAGCTGCTTGCCTGCAATTTCAGGCAAAGCAAAATAGTCATTCAAATCTACAGAGCATTTCAATTTGTCACGCTGCTGCTCCCACTGGGACAGCCATTCATTTGTTGGTGCCATAGGCATTCATCTCCTGAAAGTAGACTTGTATAAGTGGCGCGTGAGGGTATTGAAGTCACAGGCTATCGCACAGAAGAGGCTTCCTCCCTATGTTAGAATAGTGACTCGACCTGAATCAACTGCCCAATGAACTAAAGTTCGCGTCTCAAGAACTGAACGTCATCTGTATTTTCCAGTTCTAGGGCACCTCCCCCCCTTGCGACTAATGCCTAAATTTTCGCCGTTACTTGTGGTAGGGCTCACCGTGCTGTCTGCAACGGCAAGTTTTAAGGCCATCCACTCCATGGATGACCTTCACCAAAACCTTTTCGGCTTACTGAAGTATTAAAGTAGCTGCTTCAAATGAATTTCCGGCTCGTAAGGGATTAACGGTTGATCATTCCGAAGTCGCCACACGAAATCTGGATTTGCTAACAATGGCTTTCCAAATGCGGCTATGTCGATGACACCTGTGCGAATCGCATCCGCCGCAGAACTCGGGGTCAACCCACCTACGCCAATTATGGCACCGTCCCAGTGTTTGCGGATGAGCTCGTGCAACGTCATACCGTCAGCCATTGGCTGGGTGAACGTATTCGTCGAAGGATGGAGTACGCGCAAGTCCGTCTCGCGAAACACCTCCAGATACGCTTCGATTTCCGCCTTTGGATCCTGCCACCTGAAGTTGGGTTGATCGTCCTTCAATTCTGAGAAGCGAACGATAACACGATCCATGCCGATAGCTTCTCCAACGGCGAAAAGTACTTCTTTCATGAACTGAAGCCGCCCCGATCTCCCTCTTCCGTAGCGATCGGTCCGGCGATTTGTGACCTCCCAGGCGAATTGGTCGATCAAGTAGCCGTGGGCTCCATGGAGTTCTACACCATCGAACCCTGCTTCAATCGCGAACCTCGCCGCCTGCGTATATTGTTGGACAGCTTCCCCGATCTCCCCGATGGTCATCGCTTCGGGCAATGCAAAAGGCTTGCGAAGTCGGTGCACGAGTCCCTCCGCTTGCACGGCTGACGGGGCTTGCGGTGCATGTCCTCCGGTCAGCTCAGGATGCGTCAGCCTCCCGACATGCCATAGCTGCGCAATGATCGTGCCGCCCGCCTCATGCACCGCTTCCGTTACTTTACGCCATGCGTTTACTTGCTCTCTCGTATATAAGCCAGGAACTCCGAATGTCCCTTTGCCTCGGGGCGACGGCGTAATACCCTCCGTGATGATCAGGCCGATCCCATCCTGCGCCCTACGCTGATAATAGGCGACAATATCTTCACCGACTGTCCCTGTTGTATCATCTGCAAAACTACGCGTCATCGGCGCCATCGCAATGCGCGTCCGAAGGTGCCAGCGTCCGATGCGCACAGGCTGTAGTAATTCCTTATTTGTCATTTTGTCTCTCTCCTTGTCGATTTCATTTCCGTGAATAAATTTTATATAATTAATTCGATAGATCCCATAGAAGTTTAAAGGAATTACATCTGAAATATTTGAATAATCATTTATTTTCTCAACATTCACTTTAAAAATAAAGGGGCCTTGCCATATGGACGACTTGGACAAACAAATTTTACTCGTGCTGCAGGAGGAAGGACGCATCTCGATGACGGATTTGAGCAAAACCGTCTCCTTATCGCAACCCGCCGTCACCGAGCGAGTGCGCAGGCTGGAAGAGAAGGGCATCATTGACCATTATCGTGCCGTCGTCGCGTCGGAGAAAATCAATAAGCCGATCGCCGCGTTCGTTCTGTTCTATACGAAAGGATGCGACCGGTTCGTGGAATACTGTGAGCAAACGCGCGATGTTGTCGAGCTGCATCGTATCAGCGGTCACCAATATAATTTCCTCGTCAAGCTGGTCACCGAATCGCTGCAAACACTGGAGAGTGCGATCAATCAGTTGGGAGCCTTCGGCGATTCCACCACGCTTATCGTATTATCCTCTCCACTCAAGCAGAAACCACTGGTTCCTTAATGCGAAACGAAACTCACGGAACAAAACTTGCCGTCACTTATGATAAGGCTCACCGCGCTTGATCTTAAACTAATCTCCCGTTAGTTGAATAGCTGACCGCCAGTCTAACACCTTATTTCTCAGTCTAGTACTTTATTTTTCGGTCTAATACTTTATTTTACAGTCTACAACTTTATTTTTATGGAACAGGTGCTCTTGGAACGGTTGTTAAAGCAGCTCCATATCATCAATTAACGGGGCTTCCTATCAGAGACTCCATTTGAACGTATATGTGGAATCGATCGAATAAGCGCCGGTTTCATGATAACATCGTGAGCCGGCGCTTTTTCCAAACAGACGATGGTCAGATTCAGAAACGAATTATTCAAGTAACGGGCACGATAGTTCAACGAACAGAATGCAATTGGTACCATTATATCCATCTACATTGCTCCTAATGACAGCTACGCTGGTATTACCCCATATTGGAAGTTGAGTCGCGGGCCGCACTCCCTTTATAATGGTTTGAAAAGGGGGGGCGGTAGATATGGCAAATCACTTTGCCGGGACTGGTGACACCTCATGCGAAGCCTGTTATTAGGGCGATACTTTGCATGGGGGCGGACAATATGAGCAAACTTTTCGCCCGAAAAAGCTGATATCGGTTCTAATAATGGGCTTTGCACCTTATTTTTCCTTTCATCATAAATAAGGGGCTGAAAAGCATGAGCAAACCATTTATTAGAAACCATCAATATAACCTGATTAAAAAGCAGGCTGCCCTGCTGCAGAATGCCTGCAACACCGTTTCCGATCCGAGAGTGGTGGAATCGGTGAGATATAGCGTACACGCTGCGGTTATCGAGGCGTTCCCCGATGCGGTCGGGCATGAAAAGCAACTGTTGGGAAAGATCTCCACGTTAAAAACGGCGGGAGATTTTCAGGAGTATTTGCTTTCGCTGGAACCTTACATGGCGGAATTTTCGCACGTGACGGACAACCAGCTGAAGAAGCTGTTTCCCAAGAACAAAAAGCTGAAGGTTCCCCATCTAGCTACCATTGATTATCGCTATGTCACGTATCTGGGCTGGACCGACATCGCTACGAATAAATCGTTCCTCGTCTACCATCTGAATGGGCAGCTCGTCGGTGTCGAAGGGAAATCGACCCCGACGCATAAAAAAAGCACCTGCTTTCTGTGCAACCGGCACGATGAGGTTGCCCTGTTCTCGGCGATCACGAAATCGAAGCCGGCTAACGCTTCGGCTGATTACTACAAGGCGATCGGCAACTACTTGTGCGTGAACAGCGACGCTTGCAACAAGCACATTACGGATGTTTCTGTACTGGAGACATTTGTTCGTGACATCGTGGAGATTCGCCGTGAATCGTAATTGAGTGCTGTCTCCGACCTGTGCGGAACAGCCACCACAATGCAAACGCTCGTCATCTGCCGTGCAGTGCAGGCGTTGGTGCCGTTGCTCCACCTTGCCAATCGCGATGACGATCAGCGGCGATCTGTATTCGTTAGCGAGACCTCAGCATTGAATTAGAATCAAAAAAGCATCCCATTTCACAATGCCCTCCCCTGGCAAATAGCCGGGGGTTAGGTGCACCAACGTTAAACCGGGATGCTTTTTTGTTCTTGTCGTCTTATGCAAACAGTTATCGTTACTCGTCCTGTCCATACTCCATCGCGAGCGCGATAAAGAAGCGAATGGCATGCAAATACTTCTCAACATCCACCCATTCATCGGGTTGATGGGCCATACCCGGCTCTCCCGGACCGTAGATCAATACCGGAATCCCCTGCAGATGCGGCTGGTACACGGAAGCGTCTGTGTAGTAATTGACCCCTTTGGCGTCGAGTTTTTGCTGAAAGTGGACTGCGGCTGTCCGCTGGGCGGTCGCAATAAACGGATGCTCCGCCGGCGTATGCACACAGGCCATATCGTTGATGATCTTTACCTGACAGCCGGCAGACATGCGCTCGCTGACCTGTCTGGCAAGCTGTTCGATTTCGGCAACTATCGCTTGGTGACTTTGTCCGGGAACGGTGCGAATGTCAATCGTCACACTGCACCGGTCAGGCACGACATTCGGGCTTACCCCGCCGCTGATCATCCCGATATTCATCGTCGCGCTCCCGAGAATGGGATGCGGCGTATGCGCCAGTGTGTACTCATGTAACGCCGTGAGGAAGCGGTTGACCGCCTGGATTGCGTTAATGCCGTGCTGCGGCATGGAACCGTGCGCCGTCTTTCCGATCATCGTCACTTCCAGCCAGAGTGCTCCTTTATGGGCGACGATGAGCTGATTCGCCGTCGGTTCGCTGACCACGATCGCTTTAGCGTCATCGATTTGCCCTTTGCTGGCTATCGCTTTGGCTCCGAGACAATCGACTTCTTCGCCAACCGTACCGACAAAACGCAGGTCGCAGGGCAGTTCAATACCTGCTTTGGCGATGACCTCCATCGCGACAATCATCGCGGCGACACCGCTTTTCATATCGGTGGAGCCGCGCCCGTAAATGCGATTGCCGACCTTGACCCCGGAAAACGGCGGGTAGGTCCATTCGACTGTTCCTGTCGGCACTGTGTCAAAATGGCCGCTGTACACCAGCGTTTTCCGCGTTTGGGCAGATGCTTCGTACGAGATGCTGACAGGCATGCTGACAAGCAGATTGGCCCGTTCCTCCGCAATCTGATCCAGCTCCACGCGCAGCCGTGTGTCAGCCAGACGCTGTTGGATCGCTTCTGCCACCGCGCGCTCCGCTCCGGGCGGATTCACGCTGTTTATTTGAATCAGCGACTGCAGAAAGGAAATGGCCGACTCTTCGTCGATCATCTCAAACAGCGAACTCATTTCCATCATTGTCTAACCTCCCCATTCGTTGGCATACGGCAGCCCGTTTCTTGCCCCGATATGAGATACTACGCGCGCACCCAGGGTAATTCCTGCTTGCAGAATCCGTTCTTTTGTCCAGCCTCGTGAGATGCCGTACAGCACCCCGACGGCAAACGCATCGCCAGAGCCGGTCGAGTCGACCGCTTTTACATTCATCGCCGGCAGAAACAGCACATCTCGGTCATCGTCCGACACTGAGCTGTAAACGGCTCCATCGCTGCCGAGCTTGATGAAGATCTCCTTCACGCCAATTTCGTGCAAGACCTGCAAGGCTTGATCGATTTCCATCGCCCCGAACAGATCGCTTAGCTCGGAGCGATTGAGAAACAGAATATCTGTCCGGGAAAACAACGGCTCCAGACTAGACAAGCCTTTTTTGGTCAAGAGTGAGCTGGGGTCAAAGGAAACGCGCAGCCGGGGATTGTCCATTTTCCATTTGACCAGCTGGTCGGCGAGCAGCAAGCGCGGACTGCTCAAGTGCAGCAGATCCAGCTCACGGCAAAAGTGCTGCGGCACCTGACTGACATCATACAGAAGGTTCGCACCCGCATACGTGTACATCGTCCGCAGCCCGTCGTTGTCGACCAGAACCATGACCATGCCGGACGCTGTGTTGGGGACGGTCTGAATGTAGTCGCGCCGGACAGCTTCCAGACTGTCCAGCAAAAAGGACGTGTACGTATGTTGACCGACCGCCCCGAGAAAATAAACCTCGTCGCCCAAACGAGAAAGACCAACAGCGACGTTGGCTGCTGATCCTCCCGGTGAAATGAGCAGGCTGTTCATTTCTGTTTCCTGGTCGATTTCTGTAAAGGCATCCACGCGGCCAATCATGTCGGTGTTGATAAAACCATGTACAGCAATCTTCGCCATCAACAGACCCAACCTATCGTAAGGAATTTACCTGATCCATGAAGCGTTTTACTTTTTCCACATCGACCGGTTCCCACCAATTTCCGTTCTCTTTCAAAAAGCTTCCGACAATCGCGCCATCCGCTACGGAAAGGATTTTTGTCGCATTGCCTTCCGTCATGCCGCTGCCGATAATGACAGGCAGGGACGCATTCTCTTTAATGCCGAGGATTTCGTCCAGCGAGGTTTCGTCACCGGTGCGATTGCCGGTAGCGATCAATATATCGGCATCGAAAAACTCGTTGTCTCTCGTCTGCTCGGACAAGCTGCGGTCTGCAACGATCGCATGGCTGCCGTGCTTGACGTGGACGTCGGCCATAATGCTGATGTCGTCGCCGAACAACCGGGCCTTGTAGCGCATTGCTTTCGCCGAAGCGCCTTCGATAAAGCCTTCGTTGGCGATATAGGCGTTGACCCATTGGTTCGAGCGCACCCATTTGGCTTGCGCTGCCTTGGCGATGGCAATCGCCGGAATGACGGCATTGGCCAGGCAGTTTACACCGAGCGGCAACTTTGTCGCTTTGGCAATCTCCACGCCGACAGCCGTCATCGCTGCGACTGTCTCAAAGCCGAAATCTTCCGGCTTGGGAAACGGCAGATCCCAGGCGTTCTCGATTTGCACACCGTCGACGCCGCCCGCTTCCAATCGGCGGACGTCCTCGAGGGCGAACTCGATCATTTCGTTGATCGACTCCCCTTTGTAATGCGGGGAGCCCGGCAGCGGTTTGAGGTGAAC
>CAMIVR010000080.1 GCA_946402065.1 uncultured Brevibacillus sp.
GGCTAGAGGAAGAATGGGATGAATTGGATTTTTCCGATGAAGCTGACGAGCAAAGTGCCGACGAAGAGACGGTTCTTGGGGAAGTGCAGCTTATGCTCCGGAAAGCTGAGACACTTCTGCCAGAATTGCCTGCCTTGACGCGCAAACGTTGGGAAGCGGCGATTTCCAAAGCCGAACAGGCGATTGCAGAAAAAGACGCGGAAGGTTTGGTTCTTGCAAGTGATGAGTTGACGGATTTGCTTATCGAATTGGAGACAGAAGTGTAGCAAAGGATTGGGTGGAATATGGAATTGACACAGATCGCATCGCGGTATTACGGACAAGCTTATCTTGAGCTGGAACAAAGGCAGGACGATCTGGCAGAACAGCATCTGCTGTGCACCATCGCTTGTGATGAAGCGCATGCAGATGCCTGGGTGTTGCTGGGGCTCTTGCACCTTCAGCGTGGCGAGATTACAGACGGTGTCCATTTGCTGCAAACAGCAGCGGAGCACTACCGGGACAGACTGTCTGACGACATCCCTTTGGATGAGTACATCCAGCGCTATCGTCCGATGGTCCAGCAGGATAAAACATTTCGGTCCTATTACAACCAGGCCCTCTCCCTTGTGAATGGAAAATCGGCTTGGGCTGATGCAGCAGAATTACTGCGGCAGGGTTTAGCTGTAGCAGGCGACCATGACGGATGGTTGTTACTCGCTTTGTGCTATATACAGACAAAGGAGACAGGAAAAGCAAGAGAAGCTCTGCTCCGGGCAAAACAGCTGAGTCCGACCGATCCGCGGATCATCCGCTACGAACAATGTATAGGCCGTACGACTAATCATGTATCATGGTTCAAAAAATTCATCAATTTGTTTAGAAAGGAATAAAGTACGATGGAGACGCCAAAACGAAGGGGCAGACCGAGAAAAGCAAAGCTGGAAAATCACTACAAGGTGTTGGGAGTACGTGCAAACGCGTCTCCAGAAAAGATTAGACAAGCCTATGTGTCACTTGTCAAGCAGAATTCACCGGAAACTCATCCGGAAGAATTCCAGCGGATTCGCCTGGCTTATGAAACGCTGCGTGATCCAGATCGACGTCGACAATACGACATCATGCGGAAATACGGCAACAAAATGGAAAAGGAACTGGAACGAGCAGAGTTCTTTATGGAAGTGGAAGAGTGGCAAGAAGCAATTGCTGTTTATGAGGAAATTTTGCGAATCGATTCAGAGAATGAACAGGCAAAGCTCGGTCTTGCCCAAGCGGTACTGTTTGAAGGTGACGTACAGCGCTGTCTGCACCTGTTTGACGAAGCTGTCGCCCGAGCGAACACGGCAGAGAAAAAAGCAGACTTGCGGCTTTTGCAGGCGGAACAGCTTTTGGCGGAGGGCTCGTCGGAGATTGCATACGATGTCTTGGCCCGTACCAAGCTGGATTTCCCCGCTTTTGTCGAACGGATCGATCCGCTCCTGTCCAACTGTCTGCAAGAACTGGGACGTTTCGAAGAAGCCTTGGCGCTTATTGTTTCCCATCTCCCACAGCCAGGAGAGGAAACTCCGGAAGATTTGCCGCTGTTTGCTGGATGGCTGGCATGCACAATTCGCAGCGGGAAAAAGAACATAGTCTCCCAGGTGCTGGCACGCTTCCGCAAGTTGTTAAAGCGTATAACCGACAGTGAAGAGCGCGATTTGGTAAAAATGGCTTTGATACATCTGGGCAAAGAGCACATGCTGTCACTCGAGTTTCAATTGGGGGAACATTTTTTGCAATTGGCTAGCGAGCTGGATCCGAAAGATGTGTTCCTTCGCAGCTTTAAGCAAGAGGCCAAAAGAGCCGCACAAGTACAAAATGAGCTGGAACGCTATCAGAAAGACAGGCATATATTCTTTCCACCGCTTGGCCTCAAACTAACGGAATGGTTTTACGGTGAATTCATGCCGGAAGAGGTGATGGCTGAATTCCTGGACATGGTCCCCGAAGAGCTTTTGGACGAACTCGATGAGGAATATGCATTTGCAATCGTACAACTAAAGAAAAAGTATCCGCTTCTTTATAAGAACTTCCAGGAAGACCTGTCAGACTTGTACGAGAGCTGCACACAAGGTTTGAACCGGGAGATGCGCAGAATGCTGGAGAAAATGCGGAGGTAAGTGGGGTCTGTTGTCATTTGTTGCGCTAATGTAACTCCTTCTCTCTATTTCGTGGTCTTTCTCAAATAAAAGAAGATGACCCCTTGAGCTTGACGGCCAGTGGAGGTCTCTTCTTTAAAAACCGGATGAGTCGATGCCCTTGAATGTAACGATTCCTGAAAGAAATTACGCTTGCCGCGTATCGGGAAAAATAAAGTTTTGAGAGTATAGGGACGAGTGGTCAGGAGCCACTCAATTTTGCCACGAGATGTTCAAGAAATGAAATACGGCTGCAAACAGCGTTGCAGCTCCTCCTGCCAGACGCGATATTGAGGAATCACGCGGCTGTTTAGGAGATCATAAATGGATTCCCGTCCCCCTCCTTTTTCAAAAGCCGCTACAACGGTTTCTATTGATGCGGACAATTGTTGTCCTGTTGCTGCTAGCTGATTAGGAGATAGTTCATCTGAGAAAAGCGAGAGCGACTTTTCAATTTCAAGATAGGCGCTTATCACATCTGTAAACAATGGAAGCGACTGTTCGAAATACCCTTCCTCTATTTGCTGTTTCATATGTTCCAAGCCTTCCAGTCCCGTTTCGGATAATTCAACCGTGCGCCGCATTACGTCCAAGTATTTCTCCACTGCTGTTCACCTCTACCTTTCCTTTCTGTCCTTTACTTATATCGTCAAAAAACGGCGATCCGTTAATTTTTTCAAGAATCGCCATGTGCGGAAATTTAGAAAGGAGATTCTAGGAATCCTAGAATCTCCCCCTGAATCAAATGATTAACGGAGCAATTGCAGAACTTGTTGTGGAGCCTGGTTTGCTTGCGCCAGCATCGCTTGAGCAGCTTGCTGGAGAATGCTGTTCTTCGTGTTTTCCATAACAGTCTTCGCCATATCTGCATCGCGGATACGGGATTCAGCAGCTGTCAGGTTTTCGGAAGAGGTGTTCAGGTTATTGATGGTGTGCTCCAGGCGGTTTTGGAAGGCACCCAGGTTCGAGCGTTGGCTGGAAACTTGCTCGATCGCGTCGTTGATGACGCTGATCGCAGCAGAAGCTTTCTCGGCAGAAGTGATGTCGAGAGCGAACTCTACGTTTTTGTTGTCTGAACCGCTGTTTACGTTAGCTATTGCTGAATAAGAAGCCACTTTTCCGTTCTTGGCAGCAACAGTTGCGTTGGATCCATCACCAGAAATCCCCAGAGCATTTGCACGCATATCCTTCACTTCAATCGTCATGCTTTGACCACTGTTCGCTCCAACCTGGAACGTCGCCGTAAAGTCACCTTTTGGAGAGTTTTTCGTTTGCACACTCGGATCGGTAGATGAACCAATTTTTTGACTTAGAATGAGTTCTCCAGCATCGTTTACAGATGCAGTATACTTGTCTTTCAGCGCAGCATTTTTGTTAATTGCTTCTGCCAATGCTTTTGTCTGATCAGCTACCGTTGCAGCTTCCTTGATTACAGAACCATCCGCATAACCAACATGTGTTTCTTTGCTGGATACTTTGATTTCTGTGCCATCGATTACGAATGCTGCCCCATCTTTCGCCAATTCATTAAAGCCAATGGAGTATTCGCCTTTGATACCGGTAGCTTTGACAGCCATATCAGATGCTTTCAAGTCTTTACCGCTAGCCGCAGTCTCAACGATGGAAATCGTGTTACCGCTTGTAGAAGCAGTATATTTACCTTTGAAAGCAGCATTTTGGTTAATCGCATCAATTAAACCAGCAGCTTGGGAAGAAATGTTACCACCTGCAATATTGAACTCACCCTTGCTGGCAACAGCATCTTTTTCAACAGCTGTAAAGGTTTGGCCATTGATGACAACTGTATCACCAGCTGCAAATGCTTTGTTAATATTGAAACTGTAATCCCCTTTCACTGCTACAGTACCGCCGACGAGTGTTCCTGTACCCTTTGTGATGGAGTTACCCAGCGTTTTTGTATCCCAGTTACCCTCAGCTTTAACCTGGAATTTTGTAAAGTCAACGCCGTCTTTAAAACTGCCCAATGCATGAATGGCTTCCTCGATTTTTGCAGCAGTATTTTTGGTAACGGTGGTGTCTGCCAAGTAAATGGTAATGTTGCCGTTCTCTTGGTCGACAGTCATGGTGTCACCGGAAGCAATCGCTGTTTGGCCACCACCTAAAGTTACCGATTTTCCATTCAAAGTAGCGGTATTATAATCACCTGCACCACCTTGACCCAATGTTACTGTGGCTAATGTGGAATCAAATCCGACATTTGTAAGACCGGTTTTAATTGCTGTTTCAATCGCTGTTTTATTTGTTGCTGTAGCAGTATTGTCGATTGAACCGCTAACTACAAGTGTATTTGTTTCTGCATCCCACTGTGTCGTCAATGCGGCTGCGCCCGCGTTATTGGTTACATTAAACTTCACCGTCACTCCGTTTAGCGCTGTACCAGTGGAGCCGGCCGAGATACTGACGTAATCGGTACCACCAGAATTGCCTGTTGCATTTGCCCCAGCCAAAGTTGCTGCTTGCTTGATCGTTACGGTCTTCAAGTTGTGACCGCCGTTATCGGTAATGACCAATTTGTCGTCAGCACCTGCGCCTGCAACAATTGGATTTCCTAATGCCACACCAGTAGCAGCCCCTGCTTTTTCAGTAAGTGTCAGTTTACCAGTACCTACGTTTAGACCTACTGTAAATCTGGCACTTAAGTCTTTGTCTGCATCAATTGCAGCTTTTAACGCAGTAGCTTGTGTTTCGAGTGTTGCCGTTCCATCCACGATATCTTTAGCAGTAGCACCTATTGCAAACTCTCCGTTAGCATTGTTGGGTGTACCAATAACAGCCGTGAAGGTTTTTCCACCAATCTTAATCGTGTCTCCTGCTTCCTTAAACAATGATGTAATTTCGAATTCATACTTTCCAGGCGCTTCGTTACGACCACCTGTCAATGCAGCAGGACTGGCAGTTTCAATGTTACCGTTGGTTGATTCCTGTGTATTGCTTGGAACCAGCACTTTGATCTCTTGACCTGGAGCGAAAGTAGCATTATCAATGGCATACTTTAACTCGTTGTACAATTCGCCACGGTTTGAAGCACGCGATGTTCCGTCTCCATTTTTCCCAATGGTAAATGTGTAGTTACCGGTAACTGCATCAATAACAAGGCTGGAAGTTGCTGCGTCACCTTGCTTCACTTCAATTGTCTTTCCGTTTAACGCATCTCCGGCTGCAGCTGATTCAAATGTGATACCATTATTAATTGTGACGGTAGATTTTAATCCTTTTACGCTTGCATCAACTTCAGTAACTTTGGAAACTGCACCAGTTGCTTCACTTCTGGAGGCTTGAATCGTAGTGGAGGAGCTTACACCGACTACGCTGTTTTTATTCGTAAGCAATGCAGAAAGCTCTCCTTGAGGTACACCAGTAACCCCTTGCTTAATCGTATTGTTAGCTGCAACTGTGGCAACCACTTTTGCGTCTTTTCCTTTTAACAACGCCTGTGTGTTGAACTCAGTGGTGTTGCCAATACGGTTAACCTCAGATGTCAATTGGTTCATCTCTTTTTGCAGTTCTTCACGGTCAACGTTAACGTTGGTATCGTTCGCTGCTTGAACAGCCAGCTCACGCATACGTTGCAGGATGCTATGCGTTTCAGCCAATGCACCCTCAGTCGTTTGGATCATGGAGATACCATCTTGGGAGTTGCGGGAAGCTTGGTCAAGCCCGCGGATTTGTGCACGCATTTTTTCGGAGATGGCGAGACCGGCAGCATCATCCCCTGCACGGTTGATACGAAGACCAGACGAGAGTTTTTCTGTTGACTTTGCCCCGTTACCCGCATTGATACCTAATTGGCGATACGTGTTCAGCGCTGATACGTTGTGATTGATAATCATGATTTTTTCCTCCTTGGAATGTGTTTTACGGCGAACGTCCTTTTTCACCGCTGTATATAACAAACCCATAGGGTTTATTACCAAAAGCAGCATGCAAACAAGAAAAGGATGGCTGATAAAGCTCACGGTTCCCTTGCTTCCTGCAAAGGTCATCCATGAGATCTATCAGCCATCCTTGACTGTTCATTAATATTTTTATAAATACAATTAGTTCCTTTTCGCGATTATTTGGGGATTCTCGGCTTCATACACTTCGCCCCGCAAAATCCGGATATCCTTCGGAGCTTCAATCGCCAAACGAAGATCTCCGTCCTTGCTCCTCACAACCTGGACTTTGATGTCGTGCCCAATCATAATATATTCTCCCGGCTTCCTACCTACAACAAGCATGAAAGATTCCTCCTTGAATCTTACTTAAAATAGTTCGCGCAAAAAAAGGACGGCTTAAATAGCTCAATTCGCTTGTGCATCCTGCACGAGTGAAGTTGAGTTAAATAAGCCATCCTTGACTATGAATATTCATTTGTGGTGACACCCTTTCTATTATTAGTTATCGTCATTTTGCTTTAAAACTTTAGACCTATTTTTTAAAAATTTTGCTCTTTTACCGAAAAGATGTGCGTTTCTCTTGTTCAATAATCAAAACCCGCATGTTTTTCGCCTTCCCTTTGCCACAATAACGATTGTGCAGGAGTTTAGACCTATATATAAATAAGAGAAACGATCATTTTCTTTAAAAACTAAAACCTCATGTATTAATTTAATTCAAACCTCGTTCCTCTCTCTAAAATTTTTGTATGAAGCTGCATACATATCATCTGATTCTAAGGTCTTATTCTAATTGATAATCTTGCAAAAAAGATCTACCTACAGTCATAGATGTGATTATAAATTCTAAACACTGGTCAGTTGTATAGAAAACAATGTCTTCCTTTCGGTTTTTGTAAAATTTTAACAAACCCAAGTTTAAAGTCTTATTTTTTGACATAAAAACGCGAAAAAAACCTAATAAAAATCAAAAAAGAAGACCCTAGGAATCCTAGAGTCTCCTTGATTAAAAGAATTAACGCAGCAATTGCAGAACTTGTTGCGGTGTTTGGTTTGCTTGAGCGAGCATCGCTTGAGCAGCTTGAGCAAGAATGCTGTTTTTGGTGTTGTCCATAACAGATTTCGCCATATCAGCGTCACGGATACGGGACTCAGCAGCTGTTCCCAGGTTGTTGATTGTGTCCCCAACGGTTTTTGGAATGCACCGAGGAACTATCCATTTACAAATTTCTATGAGAAAAGGGAGTATCCCTCCCTTAATTTTTTATTAAAATCGTTACGTAAGGCATGCTGTTGAATTGATTTTCCTTCACCCAATCCAGCATGATGGATATGTATTTTTTGTTATGCTCAAAGGATTTCGAGTACGATTGTATGCATTTCACAATCAACTCCATCGTCAGTCCCTTATGAAAACCTGCCATGCCAATCAAATGTACCTTAATCATTGCATAATGAAGAACCATGATCATAAATCGTTCAAACATGTTGGCTTCCTGAGGAAAATAGGGAAACATTTCTTTGAACACATAGTTTACCAGGTAATTTTCATAAATGTACTCATGATCGCCCATAAACGGCAGGTAATACTGTTCATAGGCTTGCTGATAACGTTTCGTGATCTCGCCAAGCGTTGCTTCTTCGGTTAATCCGACTCCCGCTAAAAACTCGGAATAGCATTCGCTGTAACGTTCGTTAACCACACCCACCATTCCGCGACCGCTGGCCACTTCTTTGATCAAGGCAATCTGAACTGTAAGCTGTGGGGAAATAGAACGCAGTTCCTGGTCAAAGCCACTTTGGGCCACAAGTGTTCGAAACGAAGAAATCAGCGCCGGAATCTCTGCCGTCTGCTTGGTATCAAGCTTTTCCTGCACTTTCCGATAAAATAGCCCAAGCAGAATTAAACGGTCTGCCAACGGATAGCTGCGGTTTTGCAGCACTTCAATCGTAAAGATACGCAAATCCCAAAACAATGTGTCGCCATCATGAACTCTTAGACCATAAAGCATTCTATTTTCTGCCGGCTGATTCTCAATGTCAAATTGCATCGGTTCCGGATTCAACAGAGCCACGCGAGCTACTTCTGGGCACGATACACTAGCTGAAATCTCCATTCTGCCTGCGGCAAAGTTGGTAAACCGTGGGTACCGTACACACGTATGTGACAAATAATCTGCTCCTTTCTTCAATTGAAGACTACACAGCTTGTCTTCCGTTAAAAAGGCGCAGCCACACTCCGTCAGTTTAATCGTAGCATAGTTCATATCGGATACATTTTCAGCACGATTTCTCTTTACGTACTTATTTAACAGACCACTCAGCTCAGGGTCGCGCTCGTTTTTGTACTTTTTATAAGTGGAGCGATCGACATTTATGATCCAATTGGTCAAACAGCAATTATCTTCACAGGCAGAGCCGATACAGCTAAATTGCTTGAGATACTGTGGAACAAGCGTAGGGACAGTCTTATTCACTTCACTCTTCCTCCCACTTCAGTGAATCAGTAAAAAGGAGATTCTAGGAATCCTAGAATCTCCCTGTATCAAACAATTAACGGAGCAATTGCAGAACTTGTTGCGGTGTTTGGTTTGCTTGAGCGAGCATCGCTTGAGCAGCTTGAGCAAGAATGCTGTTTTTGGTGTTGTCCATAACAGATTTCGCCATATCAGCGTCGCGGATACGGGACTCAGCAGCTGTCAGGTTCTCAGCAGATGTTCCGAGGTTGTTGATTGTGTGTTCCAAACGGTTTTGGAATGCACCGAGTTGAGCGCGTTGAGCAGAAACTTTCTCAATCGCGTCGTTGATTACGCTGATTGCACCAGAAGCGTTTTTGCTTGTAGTGATGTCGAGAGCGAATTCAACGTTGTTGTTGTCGGAACCGTTGGATACGTTTGCTACACGTACAAATTGTGCTTCAGTTCCATTTTGTGCTTTTACAGTTTGACCGGATTTTTCACCAGTGACTCCCAACGCTTTGGCACGCATGTCCTCAACTTGGATAGTCATCGATTGACCGGAGTTAGCACCGATTTGGAAAGTAGCTTCGAATTTGTTTTTGGCGCTGGTGTTGGCAGTTACAGTTGGTGCTACCAATGATTCTTTACCAATTTTTTGGGCTAACGTGAGTTTTTCACCAGTTGTAGAAGCTGTATATTTCGCGCTTAACAATCCATTGGCATTAATAGCAGCCGCTAAATTGTCAGCTTGTTGTTTTAATGACTTACCTGCTAACATAGCTGTTCCATTAGCCAATCGTGCATCATTAGGGTCGTCTGTAACGAGAATATCCACACCATCAACAGTGAATTTCCCACCATTACCAATCAATGTATTGAACTCTGTATTGTATTCTCCAGCTACTGCTCCTGGTGTAGTATTTGAAATATCTGTGCTAACAGGATCAGTACCTGTAGCTTTTCCAACACGTTCGGTCAAGGTAATGGTTGTCCCCTTAACAGTTGCCTCAAAACGAGCACCTGCACCAGTTGTATCAGAATTGATCGCTTTTGCGATAGCTTTTGCTTGAGCTTCACGGTCAGAATCAACATTAAATTGGCTACCCGTTGCATTAGAAGCAACAGCTGTATAGGTAGATCCAGCGATACTGATCGTCTGCCCAACTACTTCGAATGCCTTGTCAATGTTAAAAGTGTATTTCCCTTGAACCTCTTTAATGCTACCTTGAGTTAAACCGAGAGTAACAGCACCGCTTCCAGTGCCAGGTTTTACATTAGAAGCACCTAAATCTACTCCTGTGGCTTGACCAACTCGTTCTGTTAAAGTGATCGTGCTACCTGTGAAACTAGCATTAGTGAAGCGTCCATTTAATGCAGCATTAGCATTAATCGCAGCCGCTAAACTAGCTGCTGCATCATCCGTATTAGCACCTATGCTAAATTGCCCTAAAGAAGCATCAGCAACACCAGCTACAGCAGTAAATGTTTGGTCACCAATTTGAATAATTTGACCTGCGTCAAATTGGGTAGAAACTTGTATTGTATAAGTTCCTACTTGTTCTGCTTTACTGTCAATTACTTTTGCAAATTGTCCAACAGCACCTTCAGCTCCACCACGTGTAATCGTAGTGCCAATCCCTTTAATCTCATTCCCACTACCATTCAACACTTTCTGCGTATTGAACTCAGTAGTGTTACCGATACGGTTCAACTCGGAAGACAATTGGTTGATTTCTTTTTGCAGCTCTTCACGGTCGACGTTTACGTTCGTGTCGTTGGCAGATTGAACAGCCAATTCGCGCATACGTTGCAGGATAGCGTGGGATTCGCCTAAAGCACCTTCAGTTGTCTGGATCATGGAGATACCGTCTTGAGCGTTGCGGGAAGCTTGGTCAAGACCGCGGATTTGGGCACGCATTTTTTCGGAGATAGCAAGACCTGCAGCGTCATCGCCTGCACGGTTGATGCGGAGACCAGAAGACAGTTTCTCAGTGGATTTTGCACCGTTTGCTGCGTTAATGCCTAATTGACGATAGGTGTTCAACGCGGTTACGTTGTGATTAATAATCATGAAAAATTCCTCCCTGAATTTTCCTACCACATCCATGTGGCCGGTTAGTTGTGTAGGAGAGCGAAACAATCGCGCGCTCGTCTCTTCTCTCCCCACATTTTATATATCGGATAAGTGCCGATACTACTTTAGCTTTTTTTCTACTCTTCTGATGGCTTCTTTTCGGCTTTGATAGTGAATTGCTTCAGTGCGTTCAGATCCAGCTTCGCCTGCGAGGCCAGCTTGTTCTCTTCTTTAATCCCCAGGTAGACTTCCTTGCGGTGCACATCGACATCACGCGGCGCCGCTATGCCGATCCGGACTGTATCGCCGTCAATGGCAATGATTTTTATCTCAATGTTGTCGGCAATCATGATGGATTCATTTTTTTTGCGCGTAAGTACCAGCATCCTTTTAGCTCCTATCCGTTTGCGGCATGTGACATCAATGCGTTGGGAAACAACGGCTGTTTAATCTGGTATTGATTCAGCAGAATTTGCTTTGCTTGCTTGCTGCGGATGTTGACGACAATCGGCGCTTGCATGTTGACCGTCGATTGGGCGAGTTCGTCACGCAGGACGACGATGTTGTAGACGACTACGTCTTTTGGATCATTGATCCCGAGCAGTCCCTGATCGCTTGACGACAAGGAAAAGTCGTAGTCGGGAAACACCTGAAACGGGTTAATCACGACAAAGTAGAGCGGCGACTGGATGGATTGCATCACGACGAACAAGGAATCCTCCAAAGGAATAAACACATACTGATGCTCCTGCTCAAATCCGGGTACTCCGTGAGGAAAGGTAACTACTTGCTCCTGGTCAATTTCAATTTCACCAAACAACGGGGTTTCAATTCTGTTCATGGCGCGACCACCTTTTAGGCAAAAATATTAATCAGCAAGCCTTTGATTTCACCGACGAGATCGAGGATGCTCAAGCCTTTGCTCTCTTTTTTCAATACTTCATCTGTTAAGGCAAGCAGCTTTTTATCTACTTCCGTAATGATTTTATAGATTTTTGTCCGCCCGCGGCGATTAAAGCCGCGCCGTTCCTCCAAAGCGATTCCGTATTTGACGACGTCGTTCATCAATTCCTTGACCAACTGCTTGTAGCGGCGCAAATCTTCGACTGTGCGCGACTCCGCGAGGATCTTCCCCTGCTCGTCTATATCCTGCAGCAGCTTCCGGAATTTATCTTCGTTGATCTTCTCCCTGCCTTTGGCCATGACCTCGGAAAAGCTAATGCTCTCCATGCTCTTTTCCTGTTTTGCTGCCAATCTGTCCAGCCCTACCTTGCCGACCTTACTCACTTCCATGCTGTTCACCTGCCATCCGCCTATTCATTTAGAAAACCTGGCTACGCCAAGCCTTTTTGCGAAGAATTTTTATAAATTCCTCTCGACCAAAAAAGCCCCCGCAGTTCCGTTTCGGAGTATACAAGGGCTACTAAATGTTGTGCATTATTCTTCAGTTCTCTATGGTCAATAGCTTATCACAAATTCCTTGGCTCCACTACTGCAACAGCTGAAGCAATCCCTGCGGCAATTGGTTCGCTTGCGCCAGCATCGCCGTTGCCGCCTGGTTGAGGATGTTGCTCTTCGTATAGTTGGTCATTTCAAACGCCATGTCCGTATCGCGAATGCGCGATTCAGCTGCAGTCAGATTCTCGTTGGAGATACCCAAATTGCTGATCGTATACTCCAGACGGTTCTGATACGCCCCCAGTTTTGCACGCGCTTCGGAGACGTAATTGATCGCCTCGTCATAAATTTTGATGGCTGCCCCTGCGTTTTCCTGTGTCGTTACATCGAGAGCATATTCGTTCAATACGTCGCTAACCCCATCAGAAACGGTCTTGACCGTTGTCAGCTTCGCCATGATTTTGCCATCCCGGGAGACAATCGTTCCGCCAGGTGTGACCCCGGTAATGTTCATCGCCTGCGCACGCATGTTGGGGATATCGATGATCAGCTTCTGGCCTGTATGCGTACCGATTTGCAGGGCCAGTCCCGACTCCTTGCTTTGGGCAAACGACGTTTGATAAGCATTGCCTGCCGCACCCGCTACTTTTGCCGAAATCACAATATCCGAACCGGAGTCAGACACTTGCAATTTCACATTCTGGTAAAAGTTGCCGCCGTTCTGTGATGACAGAGCAACGATATTGGAGGCAATCGCTGTCGTTGACTTATACGCCTCGCCATCAAAAATGTCGATCATCGCATCCTGTGGCCCCAGACCCAAGGCTGTTTTCGCGGCTGCAGCATCTGGATACTTATCTTTGGTGCTATCCCAGAAACCGATCTTCCTGCCGTCAATCGTCAACACGTCGTCTTGATGTGGCGTTGTCGAGATATTAATCGTGCGTGTCGCTGTTTTGGCATCCAGGGAGGTTACACCGCCTGCAAGCGTGACGGTTCCAGCGCCGGCAAATTTGCTGATGTCAAAGACAGTACCTGTCGGCCCTAACGTAATGCCGCCCAGGTTTTCACTCTTCAATACTTTGTTGATGGCGGCTTCAATATCTGCCAGTGTCGGCTTTGCCGCCCCAGTGTTGTTCCAATCTGCTGTTACGCGAATGGTCAGACCGGTGATAGAAGCCGAGACCTTGTCCTGCCCGCCTGTTAGCGTAAATGTTTTATTGTTAAAGTCAGCTATGTCAGCTGGCATTGTTATCGCTGGATTGCTTGATAGTGTTATCGAGTCCAAACCTTTTCCGGTCAAAGCAGTATTTATTGCATCTTCCAGTTCACTTTCAATTGTTGCTGGGGTGGTAACGCCAAGATTCCAGTCCCTGGTGACTAAAATGGTATCGCCATTAATGCTTGCTGATGCCTGCGACCCAGTTGCCCCGCTGATAAACTTGATTTTGTAATTATTCAAATCTACACCGTAGTTCTGGGACGTGATCGTCACCGTTGAAGACCCGACTGTTCCACTGACTTCCGCTTTTTGTCCTGCAGAATTGTCGTCAGGGCCGAAATCGATTTTATAACCGTTCAGATCGGTGCCTTTGTTCTGAGCGATGATGTCCAGCTTATCCGTACCAATGTTTATACTTCCATTCGCTTCCGAACCGACTGAAGAATCCCTGCCGTCTTTGAGAGCTCCGACATTGGTAATCGTCTTGATCGAGGCGGAACCATCGAGCAGTTTTTTCGTATTGAATTCCAGTGTGTTTCCGATTCGGTTTACTTCAGTCGTGAGCGCATTGATTTCCGCTTGAATCGAGTTGCGGTCTTCCTCCGTATTGCTGCCATTGGCCGCCTGGACTGCCAACTCGCGCATCCGTTGCAGAAGTGAATGGACGGTATCGAGTGCCCCCTCCCCGGTTTGAATCAGCGATACGCCATCCAGTGAGTTGCGCTCAGCCATTGCCAAGCCGCGAATTTGCGAACGCATTTTTTCCGAAACAGCCAAGCCGGCGGCATCGTCAGCAGCACGATTGATCCGCAGACCGGATGACAAACGCTCCAGGTGCCTGGAGACTTCGCTCGTATTGCGATTCAGCATACGGTACGTATTCAGTGCGGGAATATTATGATTGATGCGCATAGGGGAATGACCTCGCTTTCCTGTTCTTCTCGATTTAGGGCTCGCGATGAAATGAGTTCCCGCGGGAAGTTATTTCATCGCGATGCCTTACTCTTTGCGGTCGACGCTTATTTCCGGTTCGTACAAGTCACGTTCATAGGCATTGATTCTGCGCTTCGCCGTTACATTTTCCTGCGGCTGGTCTTGCTGCTTCTGCATCGATTCGCGCCACGCATCTGCAATGGTCTGCAAAAGGCTTTGGACCTCCTCGATGATTGGCACGTCTTTGCGCAGATTGGCCTCAATTAATCGGTCTGCCATGTAGTTGTAGATGTGCTCCAGTTGATCAGCGACGATGCCGGCTCCGTAGTTGATGCCGACACCTAACCGATGCAGGATGTCATTGCATCGCTGGAGAAACAGGTTGGCATCAGTCAGCCTGCCATCTGCAATCGCGTCGATTGCCCTACCCAGGTTTCGGTTCAAGGCATCGTACAAAAGCTGTGTCAACTCTTGTGGCGACTTATGAAACAAGCTTTCCTCTGTCAAAGGACCGGTCACAACTCACACCTCCTGCTGCATACTCCTGTTTCTATTATCGGGAATAGCGTTCGAATCTTTTATGTGAAAAATGGCCTGTCTTTATCGTTCAATTGAATCGAGTGGTTGGCACTGCATGCTTTACTGTAACGTACGCTGCACCTGTCAGCCCTGCTCCGTCTCCATCTCTTCAAGCATGAGCAATATCTCGGCAATGACCGAGTAAAGCTGCGGCGGAATGTTATCGCCGAGATCCATATCGATCAACGTCTCAACAAGCGACGAGTCCTCCTGCAGCGGAACGTCGTTTTCCTTCGCCAGCTCGATGATTTTCTGTGCCACTGCGCCTTTGCCGTGTGCGACGATGACAGGTGCCTTGTCCTTGTCCGCATCGTAACGGATCACCGCCGCCGTAGCGCCATTCAGTTCTTTTCGCCGCTTCTGGTTAAACCACTTCTGGATCATATCTTGAAATCATATCCCTTCGTTCCGGTTACCATCCGGTTCAGGCTCGGCTCTGCCTTTTCCTTCTGCTCCACCGGAGAGCTGCCGCTGTCGCGATGGAGTTTTTCAAACTGGACACTTGAGATGTTGTAGCCGATCTCTCTCAGGTGCTCTTTGCAGCGCTCCACCATCGGCTGCATCTTCGCCTTAAAGTCCGGTCGGTCGTTGCGGATGCTGATCGACAGGTTCCTGCTCACTGCCGTCAGCATGATGCCGGTCTCCCCGAGTTTTTGGTATCCAGCAAAAAGTAAAAGCTGCAGTTCTCCCAATCGATTTTTTCCCCTTCCTTGCGTCCGTTGATGTATACCTTCACATCCTCCGGCTTGGAGCCGAGCATGACCGGCAGATTGAAGAAAAGGGATTGCATGCTCGTGCCTGAGTCGGCCTTGCTCAAAATCTGCTGGCCGGTCAAGTTCATGAACGCTTTGTCGATTGGCTGATCACCGATGCGCTGGTTCGATGTCTCGGCCTGGTTCTTCATCATCTGCAGCATCGTTGCCTTGACGTTTTTCTGCAAATCATCAGCTGCCAGCTCGTCGCGATGCAGCACGAGCGCCTGGGCCACCTCGCTTTCGTGGTTCAGCCCGAGTGAACGCATAAACTCAAACGTCGTACGGGCAGACGCTTCCGAACGGGTAAACGTGCCGGCCATCTGTTCGAATTGCGCCGACAGCTTGTGCGGCAGCGAGCTCGTTTCGTTCAGAAAAATGCTTTCCTTGCTCAAAAAATGCTGAATCCGCGTATTGGACGGCTTCCAGTTGAGCTGATCGAGATTTCGTTTGATTTCGTTGACGAGCTCCGTGGCCTTCTGATTGTCTCCGCTGTTTAACAGCTTGCGCGCCTCACTGAGCTGCCCGCTCGCTTTCATCAAGGTTTTTTCCGTATCCATGTCTGTCAGCATGGTAATGTCGCTTTTCAGGATGGTTTTATCGAGCAGGTCGATCGTCGCTTCCAGGAGCGGCTTGACCTGCTGCGCGACATTGCTCCGGTTCTGCGGAATGCTGCGAATCAGGTTGTCCAGATTGCGCACGATTTCCCGCTTGACGGTTTTAAATTGTTCCGTCGCCTCTCCCAGCCTGCGCGTGATTTCCGTGACGAGCAGGTCTTTGGTAGAGAGCTGGAACGCCTGCAGTTCGTCATTTTGCACATATTCGTCGGCAGCCGTATCCACACGCCGGTCTGTATCCTGATCGGTCTGGATGTGGCTGGCCGGCGCTTTCTTCGCCAATTGGTCGATGGCACTCTCGAGCGCCTTGGACACGATGCTCCGGGCAATCCCGGGCTTGCCTGCTTGCTGAAAGGAATCCGCCTCTGTCAGTGCTTTATTCAGCTTGGCTGCTTCCTCGCGGCCCAGCGATGAATTGGCAGTGAGGTGTTCACGCAGCTGCTGCAAAGCTTTGGCTAGCTGAGGAGATTCCTTGACGTCCTTGGCAATTGTGCGCAGATCATTGAGCTCTGTCTGTTCTGCACTTGCCTGACGCGGTGTGGAGGGGAGTGCTGCAGCTCTGTCGAGAAATTGCTGCAGCGTGGAACGGGCCTCTGTCTCTCGACCGGCTAGCTGCAGCTGATTCGCCTGTTCAGCCGCTTTCTGCCACTGGCCGGCTAGCTGCGGCATATCTTGTTGGATCTTCATCAGCTGCTCGACCATCATCTGCACCACACTCTGAACGCTTGCCCCTTGTCTCAAGACGGCTTGGAACTGGCGGATCAGTTCTGCAACCGCTTGTTGTCGAACGCTCGTTCCCTGTGAGGTGAGTTGTGCCGCAGATTGTGTGTCCACTCCACTCTGTGCAGACAAGACTTGTTGAAAAAGCGTGCTGATCGAGTCACCGTGCAGTGCTTCATGGACGGATTGCAACGTAAACGCGGTAAGCGGTGCCGCTTTATTGATGATCGCCTGAATGGTCGCCAGCTTATCGGCAAGCGACCCGCCAGCCTTGTCAAAAAATGCTTTGAGGCTGTCAATCGTCTCTTGATCGATGGGAATACCCTTGTCCAGCAACATCCCGACCGCCTGCTTCAATTCGGGCGTAGGTGTCGTACCGAAGCTGCGCAGCACGTTCGCCGCATCCGGATTATCTGTGTTTTTGCCTGAGCTGTTTTGCTCCGTCAGTGTTTTCACACTGGGGACATTGCCTTTCGTGTCTGTTACCTGTATGTTGACATCGTCGCCTTTTTTGGGTGCGCTGCCTTCAAACTTCACCTGAACGTTTTTTCCTTTAATTTGTACGATCGCCTCGTTATTGGACATCCGCTCCTTGACTGTCGCTTTGTACATTTCCCCTGTCTGCAGTTCTGCCGGCTGCTCATTTCGACGCACCTGATTTACGTTTGAGGAATTGTTTATTTTCATGGCGAAACCTCCCGAACAGTATGCCGCTATTCTTTGTATCGGCAGAAAAGCCGGAATAAATGAGAAACCTGAGGCATCTGCCCCAGGTTTCTTTTACATCACGCGGTCCATGTTCAGACCGACGACATCGATAGTCAGGCTGTTTTTTACTCGTACGTACGTATCTACCTTACCAGGGATATAGTGAATCTCGGCAGGGTGAATCTGCGGATGGATCGACGCCCCTCTGGTCTGTACGGAGATTTTGGGTTCACGCTTCTGGTACGAGACGTGCACGCCTTTATCCGTCCAATCTGCATGAATGACGTCGACAGGCTCGTGAAGGCCCTTCTGCGCCGCCAGCGAGACGATCGCGTTGCCGCGATGCTCGATCGCTCGCAGTTGATCCCCTTCCTGACTGATCTTGGCTATGGCCTCCATCGCCCGTTGCTGACCGAGCTGGGCATAGATCCGCATGCGCTGTAACGGGCCCTTCATATCGATGTTGGAGCGGGCCTGGGAAGAGTCTATTCTCAGGACTCCCATCGGCTGTTCGATGTGCAGAATAGCCGGCTCCTGCTTCATATTCAAGTCTGCCGGGCGCTGACGAATCTGCAGTTCAGCATTTTCCGTGTTGATTCCGATCTGGGCGTAGGTCTGCTCCATGCGGATTTGTGCTAGCATCAGCCGTCACTCCTTTACAAACGAAGCCGATTAACGAAGAAAGTCGAGCAGACTCGGCTGAAGAATCCGCGCGCCGACTCCCAAGGCCGTGCGCTGCGCGTTTTCCTGCGTTTTGAGATTGGTAATGACCTCGGCAGGATCAGCGTCCTCGTTATCGGACATCAATTTGTTCAGACTGACTTCCTCGGATTGCAAGCGGCTGTTGATCAGTTCAATCCGATTCACTCTGGCACCGAGGGATGACCGTACAGCATTGATGTTGTCGCTCTGCTTGTCAATTGTGTCGATGTATTGCGTAATATCCTTGCCTGCTTTCAGATCTTCCGAAAGCTTGGTCAGCAAGTTAAAGACGTTGTCTGTCTTGCTCGGGAAGTTAAAGACCTTTTGCCCGTTCACGTTGATCGGTACAAATACTTCCTTGCTCATTTCCAGATTGACATCCGCACCGTTCTCATTGGTAAATTCCCCCTTGGAATAGTCAAACGGCGGATGCAGTGTATCGGTACCGGCAAATATATATCGGCCGTCCACTGTCTGATTGGCGATATTGCCCATATGTGCCCTGATTTGATCGATCTCTTCGGCGATCGCTTTCAGCGAATCGGATTGCAAGCCGACGTTTCCGGAGTATATGGCCAAATCATGGACGCGCTTCATGATTTGTGTCGCTTCGTCCAACGCCGAATCGGACTGATCCATCCAGGTGACGGCCTCGTTCGCATTTCGCTGGAACTGAGCGTTTTCGATCAGCGCCGAGCGAAAGTACATCGCCTTTGCTGCTCCCGTCGGATCGTCGGAAGGACGATTGATTTTCATCCCGGACGCCAGCTGCTGCTGATATTTGTCCATTGATTGCATCGATCTATTCAAATTGCGAAGCATGTTGCTGTTCATCATATTTTGCGTAATGCGCATTCCCATCCTCTGCTACCTCCTTCTCCTCGCCGTATCATTACAAGCCGACACGGCCCATGCCGTTGATGATTTTATCCAGCACCTCGTCCATACTGGTCATCATCCGCGCGGCGGAACTGTAAGCATGCTGGAATCTGATCATATCTGCCAGTTCCTCGTCCAGATTAACGTTTGATACAGACATGCGCTGGTAATCGATTTGCTGTGTCGTATATTCGTTATTCGCCTCTTGCCGTTGTGCCTCTTGGCTGCTGGTCCCCAGCGCCGCAATCGTCTGCCGATAGTATTCATCCAGCGTCGAGGTCTCACCAAGGCTGCCCGGCAGTCCATCTGCCTTAAAAATCTTGTATTTGATCGAAGCGATTGCGCTCGCGTTGCGTCCGTCACCCTCGTACGTGAAGTTCGGATTGTTGTTGTCGCTTGGGCCGATCTGTGCGGCAGCGATGGCATTCAGGCTTTTCAGGATCGCCGGATTCACCCGCATCGTAGCCGCACTGGTTGGACCGACAGTGGGGTCATTGGCGTCGACGAAAAAGAGCAGCTTCTCCGGCTCGGCAGTCGGGTCGCTTTTTCGTTTCTCGATATCGTTGAGATTCAGTCCTGAGCTGTGGATGGCGTTAACCTCTTTGGCCAAGTTGGTTGCCAGCAAGTTCAAGCGATCCATCATTTCGGGAATGTACCCTGTTTTTGTGACGACCGGTTGGCCATTAGGCCCTGCGGACACGATCGCCTGACCGCGCAAGAGGATTTTACCGGCTAGCGACCCCGTACCCTGCGGAACAAAGTCAGCTCCCCCCAGCTTCAGGTCATAAAAACCGGTTTGCTGGTTGAGTACGGCAGCCATCTCCACCGAGTTTCTGCCTGTTACCAGCTCGTTCCCCTGGATGGTCACATTAACCATACCGTTCTCTGCCTCTGTTACTCTCACATCCGCCATTTTGGAGAGCTTATCAAGCAAGACATCGCGCTGGTCATACAGATCGTTAGGCGTGTAGCCATGCGGTACGAGATCTGCGATTTGTTTGTTCAGATTGGCGATTTGCTTGGCCATGGATGTAATGTCAGCAGCGCCGTTCTTGATCTCGTTGTTCAGGTCATTCTGCATGTCGCCGAGCGAGCTCATCGTCGATACAAACGACTCGGTCAAGGCAAGCGCTCTTTGCTGAACAACAGCCCGTGCCGACAAGCTGCTCGGATCCTTGGTCAGATCCTGCCAGGACTGCCACAGATTGTCCATGACCTTTTGCAAATTGGTATCGGACGGTTCATTAATAATCGATTCAAGCTTTTGCAGGCCTTGGCTCTGCGCTTCCCAGTAGCCTAAATTTTTGTACTGGGTGCGGAACTGAGCGTCGAGAAAGCTCTCGCGCAGACGCTGAATGCTCGTTACCTCGACACCGGTTCCCAGCAGCCCGGGAGACCTGTCATTGTTCATCCCTGGGGCGGGAATCCCATTCGTCGCCACCATGTTGACGCGCTGTCGGGTATAGCCTATTGTACTGGCATTGGAGATGTTGTGTGACGTAATATTCAAAGCATTCTGTTGGGCAACCAGCCCTCGTTTGCTTACTTCAATTCCGTGGAATGTCGATGTCATCTCTGCACCTCTTTACGCTTTTTTATTCAGAAACGCACTGTTCGGATTGGCATACACCTGGTTCCCAACAGGCTTTTTGTATATAAAATCGTCTTCCTGAGACTCAGAAATCAGATCGAATGTCAGATTTATAAAGGAAAGGGATTGTTCCAGCAACTGCTGATTGAGTTCATTTGCCTTGCGCAGTTCGGACACAATCCCGATTAGTTCATCTCGATATGCTGTCAGACGCAGCTTTTCCGCAGCATCTGTACACAGTTTTATCAAATCCAGCAACGTCGCTTCGGCAAGCGGCAGCATACGGTCGGCACATATTTGCTGTACGTTCTCAACTCTTGATGCTTCCGTCAGTTCAATCTCTCTGACCAGCTTTTGCTCCTGCCTGCTGATCGCGGTGATCTGTTCATGATCCCCTCTGAGCAACGCCTCTTTTTTCTCCAGTTCCAGAGAATACAGCGTTTGGTGCAATTGAGTCAGGTGTTCGAGTGAAGCAAAGAGATTCTTCATATGTGCCATAGATCTCCCGCCACTCCCCTACGGTTTTTTCCAGAATGAGATAAATTTTTCGGCGATCTTTTCACTCGGGACGTGGTACGTGCCATTATCGATCGATGCTTTCAATTCATTTATTTTTTCCTTGCGGGCTGGACTTGCTTCCGGCTCTTCGCCCAGCTTGAGCAATTCCAGAGCTTCGTCAGAAATCTGGACTTCATCCTTGCCCATCGATACTTTATCGCCTTTGGCGGAACTTGCTTTGCTGGCGTTATTGTAAGAATTTATCATTCCGGCGCGATTCGGTTCATTCACTCGCATGTGCAAACATCTCCTCAATACAAGCATGGTCAACAATTTGGGATTTTGCAAAATCCTCATTCAGGAAAACGAAAAACCGATGACTCTATTTAGTAGTATCATCGGCATATTTCACAGAAATGATTAATTTTTCTTTTATTCCTGTATTTACTCTTCTTTATGAGCCTTCCGCTTATAACCCGCGTTGTTCACGCGTTTCTCTTCATCTGCCAAGCGCTGGTCAACATCAAGCTGCTGAATTATTTCGCGTCTGAGCTCCCGCGAGCAATTGTCGCATATATTTCCAGAAGTTATAGGAGTATTGCAGTTCTCACAAGGGTATCCGAGATTGGGATTCGAAGAGACGGAGATACGCCCTTCGCGGATAAACTTGGTAATTTGCTTCACCGAGACACCTGTTTCTTCACTGAGTTGGTAAATCGTCGCTCCCCGATTTTCACGTTTGCGCAAAAAACGGGCGCATTTATCATATTCCTTCTCAATCTCCTGATAGCACTTCGGGCAGACTTCTCGCATGCCTTTGACAAACAGTGCATCACATCGTGAACAGTTGGCCAGATTCCCGTACGCCATGAAAATACATCTCCTCTTGTCCGAAATCAGACGAAGTAGTGCCTCCCTACCGACACGTATCCATCACTGAATGAGGCAATCTTCTTTTATCATAGCGCAATTCAACCCTTTTTGAAAATCGTTCTTCTTTCGCATTTTGTGAATATATTTCATCTGCATATCGTTATACTGTAAATTTCGGCTTGCTCATAGTCTGCAATCGTACGAATCACTTTGGCACAAGAACGAATGGTTGAACCCGTCGTATAAATATCGTCAACGAGGAGCAGCTTCATCCTCGTTTTCCGGCCAAACAGCGGCATTCGGCGAACATGGCAGCAAGTCTCCGGATTAGGACTAAAAGCATCCTGCATACTCTCCTGCCGAGACCTTCGCCCAGCTTGCTTGCTCAATTTCTCCGTGTGCTTGGAACGCAGCAAAAGGGCTTTTACCGGAAGCCCGGCCAACGTTCCCAAGCGTGTGGCCAGCTGTTTTGCCTGGTTAAATCCCCGTTCAGCCAGCCGCTGTGGATGCACCGGTACAAACGTAATCAGATTGATTCCGCTCTGGCGGTAAAAGCGAAGAAAGGCGATGGCAAGCATGCGGGCACACAAATCGGCCAATCGTTCGTCCCCGCGGTATTTATACTGGTAAAGCAGCTCTTTCGCCCAATTGTTATAGCTGAGCAAGCTGCGGTTGTAGCATAGCGTTTCTGTCGGTACATGCTGGCAGTCGTAGCATATCAGGCTGGTATCAACTGAGCTGTCAGAGTTTTTTCTCTGCGCTTCCCCAGAAATTCTCTGACGCCAGCTCATCGGGCTCGACGCCAAGTCCTCAAGCTGTCTTTGCCTTCCGCAGGAGTAGCAGATGACGCCCGTAATCACTGCCAATTGCTGTAGGCAGTCTGTACATAGCGAAAGCCGACGCAGGAGCTGATAAATCCGCGGATACATCCGGGAATGCCCGAGCTGTCGGGCGATGACCCTGACTGCATTCTCACTGGCTCCCGGGCGGATCGGTTGCTGGCAAGTCACGCACTGGTTAGGAAGCATGGTCGGAATGCTCCACAGACAGTGATTTTGCCAGCTGATTCATCGTCTTTATCTGTTTGATTGCGGCAGAGGCGGCATTGGTTCGTTGCGAAAGGACAAACAGGATCATCCCGTCGGGAGAGTCTGCTGATCGCCCGACCCTGCCGGCAATCTGTACGAGTGAGGCTTCATCAAATACCGCAGCGTCTGCCCCCAGGACGATCACATCGCTGCGCGGGATGGTGACACCCCGCTCCAGAATCGTCGTCGTCACGATCAGGAGCGCCTCCTTCTCCCGGAACTGCACGACCTTTTCCTCCCGCTGCGGATCGGCTGCATGCACTCCGAGCATACGCTCAGCATAAGCCGGCAGATGCATCTGCAAATAAGCAAGCGTCGTCTCCACATCCTCGATGCGCGGTACAAAGACAAAGACCTGACGCTGCCGCTCAAACGACTCGTTGATTGCGCCCAGTACACGCGGAAGGCTGCGTTTTTGCTTTAGCCGCTTGTTCAGCTCGCTTTCGATGATGATGCTTGGAACAGGCAGCGGGTGCCCGTGAAAGCGGCGGGGCAGCATGACGTGTGTCGAGGAGCTGCTGGCGTACTGAAATCCCCGCTTCTTGACGAGGCTTCGCTTGAGGTAATCCGGGGGCGTCGCACTCAAATAGAGCAGCTTTCCTCCCTCAGCGACCGCGCGCGCCACAGAGCGATAGAGCATCTTGTCCCCGTGATACGGGAATGCGTCCACCTCATCGACAATGACCAGCGCAAAGCGCCGATAATAGCGCAGCACCTGATGCGTGGTTGCCAGAATGAGCTGACCGTCATCCCACTTTTCCTTGCTGGAGCCGTGTACTGCCAGTACCTTTACCGTCGGAAAGGCTCGCTTGAGGCGCGGAACCAGCTCAAGGACGACGTCTTTGCGCGGGGTTGCGAGCAGAACCTGTCCACCCTGCATCAGGGCTGCGTTAATCGCCGGAAAAACCAGCTCCGTTTTACCCGCTCCACATACGGCCCAGATCAGGAATGCCGGAACAGGCTCTCTGTGCAGCGTAAATTGCCTCGCCTGTTCTGCAGCAAAAGCCTGATAGGGCGATAGCTTCCCCTCCCACTGCAAATACGGCTGGCTCGCCTCGGAATGGAGCGGCATGCGGACAGGAGCGCATAAATACGGTGTGCAGCATCTGCTCCGCCCCATGCCCAGGCACGCGACACAATAGGCGCAGCCTTGATTGCACGTATGGCAGACCGAATAGTGTATGTCTGAATCTGAACCGCACCGGGCGCAGACAAATAGCAGCCGATTGCGTATCAAGCCCTTTTGTACAGAGAGGCGAATACCTGGTGCCCATACAAGCACACCGCGCAGCACGAGCAGTTGGAGAAGTGCCTGCAAATCTGAACACAGCTGTGGAATGCGCCCGACGAGCCGTTCCAGCTCATCCCACAGCAATGCCCGTCCGACAATCAGCGAATGCACCAGGTCTGCCTCCCTGTTCATGGTCGACCAGGTTGCTGCCGATGTACCCGTTTGTGTCAGCGAGTGATCTCGTTCATCCTCAGCCGCCAGCCTGTCCCGATCGCCGGCTAAGGTAAACCACGGCTGGCGTTGCTTTCCCAGCGACTCCTCTGTCTGCTTGCCGTACAAGTGATTCGCTTCCCGAACATATCCGCCGGCAATGCTTTTGATCTCATCCAACGCGTCGTTTGAAAACGGCTTCGTCTGCAAATAACGGTTGATCTTCTCGCGGATGGCGAAGGCCAACGCAAGCGAAGCGCTTTGGCCAATCACGTATAAATCCCGTCTTTCCTGCTCAGCCCAAAACAATTGATCAACTGCAAAGCACGGTGTTATATACGACTGCGTTCTGTTCTTGTCGCCTTTCACATAGACTAGATACTGGCGCATACGACTCCCCCCGTTCTTCCGCGTTCATTCATCCAAGCTCTACCTTCAGTTTGGAAAAAGACTGCGGCGTACGCAAGAAAATCTGATAAGAAAAAAGCCTTGTCCCGGGCTGTCGTGGTGGGAGAGAGAAA
>CAMIVR010000081.1 GCA_946402065.1 uncultured Brevibacillus sp.
GTTCTCTTCTTGGCGATTCCCCTCGCCTCCACTGCAGTCACAATAAAAAAAGCCAGGAATCGCTTCGCTTCCCGGCTTTTTTTATGCTTCGTTATTCAACGATGCTTGGTAGGCGTACAACGCTTGTTCACTTCATGAAACACTTCCATCACGGTCATCCCGTCGGCGTTGATCACTGGCGCTCCGGCAGCCGTTTTGCTTTGATCCCCCAGCACATTGACATCCTGGCCGGTAATGACAACCGCATCCACGAGCTGCTGCCAATTCCCCAGCTTGACGACGTCATACCCATTTTCACGCAGCATTTTCCCAACTTCACTAAGTGAATCCTCAATGGCTACTTTCGGCATGTTATACCCCCCTGTATTTAAGGTTTCCCTTTCAGGAGCATTTTAATCGACATCGGGATGACACCAAACCAACGCGATGACCATGTTTCACGCGCGGCAGGCTTCCGCCGCTCCTCACGCGGCGTTTCGATGCGCTGGACAAACAATTTTGTCAGGTATTTTAAGTAATCCTGGAATGACATAGTCTCATTCCCCCTCTTTCGGTACTATTGTTCCCGAATAAGGTCCATTTCAATCAGCTTGTCAACAATTTCCGCAACGATCTGCTCGACAGCTTTGCCAGTCGTCTGGATTTGCAAAGGGGCGAAATCGTAGGCGTGAGCCCGTTCCTTGCGCAGGGTACGGACTCGCTCCGCGGCATCTCCGGCAAGCAGCGGACGCGAACTGTCGCCGGCCACCCGCCGAATGATTTCCTCATCACTGGCATCGAGTGCGATCGTCACCCCGCCTGTCTGCATCAGTTCGACATTGATCGGCTTCAAGACGGCACCGCCGCCTGTCGTCACAATTTTCCCCTTGCCAGCCAGCAGTTCTCTCAGCACGTCCGTTTCCGTCTGGCGAAAATACGCCTCGCCTTTTTCCCGAAACATGTCTGCGATGGAACAGCCCTCACGCTGGACGATCGCTTGATCCAGGTCGACCTGCTCCATACCCAGCCGTTTGGCGAGCGCTTGTCCAACGGTTGTCTTTCCTGTACCCATGAAGCCTACAAAAATAAGATTGCGCATACGTTCCCCTCTTTACGTCTTCGAAACCGGCACAGTGATCCGCACCGTCCGCGTCTTTTCATCGTATATCACTTGATAGCCAAGTACCTCCTGGAAAAAGCTCACCGGCACCATGGCGCGATCTTGGATTTCTTTCAACGGTTGCTGCAGCTGGTATTTTTTCGTACCAACTTCTACATTCGGCGTGCCCTCATACAGCTTCAGCTCGCTTGCTCCCGCTTTCAGGTGAATCAGTCCCTTCTCCTCGCTGTACACCACCGAATAGCCCAGTCGTTCCATGATGTCGCGCACGGGCAGATAGATCGTATCCCCCAGCTTGCGAGCCGGTACATCGGGATAAAAGCCCATCCCGTTCACAACCGTCTGAATGTAGTAGTCGATTTGCGGCGAGAAAAACGGCGCCTGATTAAAGCGCTGAACGTTGGGGACGAAATACCGCGCTTCTCCGCCCAGCACATCGCCCAGCACTTGGTCGAGATGTTCCGGGCCGATGATGTATCCGCGGTATTTCTTTTGCACGTTGCGCAAGAACGCCAAGTACTTTTCCTCGCCGATCTGCTTGCGCAGGTTGTGATACATGAGTGCTCCCTGTGAATACCACGTCCAGTGAAATTCCTCTTCCGTGACGTATTGGTTGAGCTGCTTGGACAGCTTGCCGTACGGATACTTCCGTTTCAATTTTTCCAGATTCGCCGCGTACTCTGCTATGACATTATTGGCAACGGACTCGCCATACCGTTTTTTATCGTAATCGTAAATGCTCGATTCGACCATGCCCTCATCGAGCCAGCCAAATGTCGCTTCCAGCGTGCCGACGCTGTTGTACCACCACATATGGGCAATCTCATGCGGCAGCCAATGATCGATCAGATTGTTCCAGTACAAATCTTTCTTAAAGATCGCCATGTTGGCGTACTCCATGGCGTACACCGTGCCGATACCCGTTTCCGCGATGGCTACGTTGGGATAGGGCAGCGGCCCGTAATTTTCCGTAAAGGCTGCGAAGGCAGGTTCGGCGATTGCTTTGATACGCGCAATGTTCGCCTGGTCCGTCGAAGCGATATCAACCGTCAAATTGGGTTTCACATGAATCGTTTCGACTTTGTAATCGGGACTGCCTACAAGCGAAAAGTTGATCACGTGCTTTGCGCTGTAATGAATCTGTTGACGGGCGGCATCAACCGAATTGACCTGTCCTCTGCCCCACGTGGACACCCATTGAAAAGGCTTTGGTGAAGTAAAGTATACCTCGTAATCGGCATAGTGATACACAAACGGATCGCCAAACCCGATTCGCTGCGGCGGTTCATACCAACGGTTCTGCTGATCCAATGCCCCCAGCAGCGGGAACCAGTTCGTCACCGCCCAAATATTGTCTTTGACGCCAAACCGCGATCCCCCTCGCGGCACCATTGTTTCAAAATCAATGAGCAGCTGCATCCGCGCCTCTTGCGTAAACGCACCATTCATCCGCACGACCTGCTTTTGCCGATCAAACGGGATCGGCTGCTTTCCGTAGTGAATCGCTTGAATTTTCATCGGATACTGCGGATAATCGTACAAATACAAATAGATTTGCGACTGTTTGGGATTGTCAAATTCTAGTTGGATCTGGCCTGATATTTTCGCTTCCGCATCGTATAGCTGGGCGCGAATCGTATAGACCGGATGCAGATCTTTAACGTACGGAGGAAGACGGGGTGAGTGGGCAAACGGGTCTGCTCCGTTCGTTGCGTTCGGTTGAGTTGTCTCATCCGTCGTAAGCCACTGGCTGATGACCGGCCATTTTACGACGACGCTCACAGAAGAAAATACGACGAGGATCGCGAGACAAATCAGTATACTCGTCTTATGTATAGCAGTCATTAGTATCTCCTATGTCTCTGGTGGTGACGCTCATCTCGGTAGCAAAAACCGCCGATCTGCAGGTCAGATGCTCCCGACAGATCAGCGCGGTTGGATCGGTTCGATTTTCACACCATTTTCTGATGCCCAGTGCTGCAAGTCCTCCAGAAACGCGATTGTCTCCAGGTTCTCCCGGTGAATGCAAAGCGTGTCCGCTGCAAGCTCAATATAATTCCCGTCAGCGGTCCGGACCCGCTGGTCAAGGATGAGACTGCTCGCCTGCTGAAGCTGGTCTTCCTTGCGGTGAAGAACGCTCCCCTCCAACTCGCGCGGAGCCAAACGGCCATTCGGCAAGTAAATCCGGTCGGCAAACACTTCCTCCGCGACCTGCAAGCCGTACTCCAGGCCGATATGGACCAGCGAGCTTCCCGACAGCGCGTATAAGATAATATCCTCTTTCACTTCGAGGATCGCTCTGATGATGACTTCGGCCAATTCCGGACGCTCGGCGGCTTCGTTATACAGCGCCCCGTGAAGCTTGACATGGTGCAAATCGCCGCCGTACGCCCGGGTAATTCCTTCGAGCGCAGACACTTGGTACAGCATGATTTCGTACACTTCCCGCAGCGAGAGATTCATGGAACGGTACCCGAATCCCTGCATGTCGGGAAATCCCGGATGCGCACCGACTTTTACCTGATGAGCCAGGGCAGCTTCTACCATTCGGCAAATAATGTGGGGATTGCCTGCGTGAAAGCCACACGGAATATTTACGGAAGTAACCCTTTTTAATATTTCTTCTTCCTCACGTAAGCGATAGTAACCATACGCTTCTTCCAAGTCGCAATTGATGTCAACCGTAACCATCGCCAACTCCTCCTTTATCTCCAGCTTAAAATACGAGCTTATCCGCACATTCGGTTCAAGCGAAGGTAGAAAATCACCGCATGCACAGCCATTCTAACGAGAATGCTGCATTTCAGCGCTCTTTTCTTTATCGGCTGTATTCCCGTCTGTCAAGATAGACTCTGTCAGTGCCATCAGCTGATTTTTTTCCAGTTGATAGTCAAATTCCTTGGCTTTATCCGGTTTGGCATTGTTGTAGGTCGTCGGAATCTCATGCTTGTGCGACAGTTCGATTTTGGTCACGAACGGAAGCCGTTCCATTTGCCTGACCGTCTCCTCCAATTCTACTGCGCCAACGTACATGGAGACGTAGTTGAGCCGTTTGGAGACAAAGTGAATCGTCCCGTACCGGCGCAAGTGCTTCGCGACGCGTGCATTTTTAATCCAGACCGCAACCCCTATGCGTTTTTCTCTAATGCTTTCCATCTCTATCTTCTTCTCCAATCCGCTTTTTGCGATTCATTAAAGCAGGATTTTCTTAAAATCCTGCAACCTAAGCAGGATTTTCTTAAAATCCTGCAACCTAGGCAGGATTTTCCTGCATCCCGCGAGCAAAGCGCTGATGTTACGCGTACAGTAAAGCAGCTATAATGAATGTAAAACGATTCGGCAGGAGTGTCGTTACCGTGTTGGATGAACTCTATGAACAATTTATTGGCATGCTGCAAAAGCAGTCTGATATTCATTCGTGTACATGGCGTTTTTTTGCCGGACAGCGCTTTCTTTATGTAGATAGCCCGCTTCCGGCAGGCACACTCGCTCGCATGCTGCTGGAAGCTGGGCTAACCGTTACCGCCACGACCAAGCTCAAGGTGGAGTGTATTTATGTCCGGTCTGTCGAGCGCACCCATGTGCTGCGCTTCCGGTTTCAGGTCCCGAACGAAAAGCAATTCTGCTGTGGCAATCTATGTGAAGACTGTTTCCTGCTTCGCAACAGGTGATTTACGCCTGTTTCGTTGAACAGCCGCAGCTTCCGCCTGTCCCGCAGCCACTCGCCTGCGCTTCCAGAAAGGGGTTGTTGCTGGGAACTTTGATCGTCTCCGAGACCGCCGAAGCAATCGTCAGGCTGACATTGTACAACAATTCATCGACGTTGTTCTCTGCCCGTTTAAATGCCTGTACGCTTTCCAGCTGCTCCAAAGCCCGCTTCAGCTGACGAATCTCCGTCGAAGCCTGCGTAAAATCGGGATGGTATTTGCCGAAGCGCTGGATCTCTTCGAATTCCGCTTTCTTCCTGGAAAATACGGGAAGCAAGCGCTGATATTCTTCATCTGCTTCCATTTTTGCCTTGGCTGCCAAAAAGTCAGCTACTTCCGCAGACTGGTTGATCATCATCGACAAATCTTGAGCCTGCAAGATCAACTCCGCCATATCTACCGATTCCATCGTGCTGTACATCGTTTGTTCCCCCTTCCATTCGAATTGACTCATTAATTGTACCATGAAATCGTTTCGATTTGTTGTTTTTTCCAAAGAGTGGATGTAGTTTTAAAGTTGCTTACGCCAGGTACTCTGGCAGCAAAATGCGTGCGCGATGGATCTCGTCCATTTTGTATTTATGCAGCTTCCGCTCGGCTTCGACGGTTACATACCAGTACCCGTTTTCCACGCTGACGGTCTGCGGTATGCCTTCGAGGCTGCCTGTGCCCGTCTCCATTTTCACCTGAAGCTGCAGCTCCTGAGAACGCCTGAACAATTCGCGCAGCGTTTGCGGGTGATACGACTGAAAGTGCTGGGTCCACATCTTCGGCAGCAAGCCAAGCTGCGGCAAGCTGTCCGTCACTTCGGGAAAGACGTTCTCCACTTGATACGCTTCAAAAATACGCTTGGCATCAAAGAGTCCGACGCACTCCTGCTGTTCTGCCCGCTGCGGATCCGGCCGTTCAATCGGGGGGCGCTGCACAGCCGTGAGCAGATCGCCTTGAGGATCGTAGCCGCACTGTTTTAGGGCCTGGTACAAGCCGGGAGCCTTATCCTGCCGAACGAGAAACGCTGTCGGCGAAATCACCTCGCCCAGATAAGGAGCGAGCAAGGATAGCTGCTGCAGCTCGACAAGGATGCGCGGATCGGCTGTCCGTACACAAACGACCGATTCAAAGCGGATTTGCTTCGCGCCGTGAGCCCACTTTTGCAATTGGTCTGCGACCATTTCCGGCAGCGGATGCATACAGTGCTCGTCCAAAAAGGTGCGAATCGCCGCTTCGGACTGTCCATTCGCCAAACAATGCTGCACTTTGCGCATGGAAAGCTGGCAGCGGATCATTTCCCCCTCAAAGACGAGCTCACTGTACGAGGCCAGCTGCCATAAAAGCGTTAACGGCACTGTTGGCGGCACGATGACGTCTCCGCCGGATTCGATGTACCAGCCAAATGGCCCGGCTTGCTCCTGTACCGGCTGCCAGCTCCAGTAGAGCATTCCGTCGGCACTGTGGCCGAGCTTGACAAACCCGAGCCCGAGCAGCAGATGCAGCCAGCGCCTGGTTACGACCGCTTCTGCATCGTCAGGCAGTTGGCCTCCGACGGCGGCAACCTCAGCAAGTGTCCACTCGACCGCCACCCACTTCCCTCCAGGCACGTGGTGCATGCGGAAGGCGAACAGCTCCAGCCACGGTTCTTGCGGCAGGTAGTAATCGACAATCACCCGATAGAGATTGTCCCACAGCACTTGATTGGGTTGGTTCAACCACTCTGCCAGCTTCGCTTCGTTAAGCCGCAGGTGCAAATTGTCGATTTGAACGAGCTGCAGTCGCATGGCCAGGTCGAGTATTACGGTCAACTGCGGCGGATAATCCGGGACGTGGACAGTCTCGGCAATCTCTGCAAGAAAAGGCTCTGCATGCTCGCTCGCCAGCGTAAATAGCGGGACGAGCCTGGCCACAGAGCGGCTGTGGAGCAATTGCCGTTTCGTCAATGGAAGCTCATGGGTACGCAGGTAATTGAAGAGGGCAAACATATCCAGATGAATTCCGCGTCCCTGGGGTATATAATAAGAGAGCGTTCCGAGAGATTCCTGTACGGTAGTCTTCTCAGGAAGCTGTCGCGTGTCAATCCGCGCGAGAAAGTCAACGCGCACCTCCAGCGGCATGATGTAGCCGACTTCGCTCCACAGCTTGCGGACGGTCAGGATAAGTCCCAAGCGGCGAAGCCTGGTCAGTGCTACTACCTGGTTGGCACTTGCGCCCTTCATCAGGCGATCCCAGTCGCGTTTGCCGAGAAAGCCCTGCGGGGCGTGCAAGAGAAACTGCTTGATGACTTCACGTTCTGTCGTGTGCAGATGCTCCCACAGCGTCGTCAGAAAGATCCGGTTCTCCAAGCGGGATTCCAGATCCAAGTCAAACGACTGTCGCATTCTGTGATTCTGTTCGGCGATTATCGCCATCTTCGTCGACTCCGACAGCATCGAACATCCGGCACGAACTCGCATTTGATTCACCTCTTTAGCACGTACGAGTTTCCTATATACTACATCAGGAGGTTACCATTTTGAATACTATCTTTGCTTTGCTTGCCTCTCTGTCGATGATCTTCTCCGGTAGTGCAGCCGCCATTGATGGCCAAAGTGCCCAAGCTCCTGTACAACCTGCGCAAAGCGGGCAGCAAGTTTCCTATAGCGTCGTTACTTCTCCGTATCCGGCAGCGGCTGAACAAGCGGTCAGCACCATTCGCAAGCAGGGAGGACACCGGGTCGAGAGTGACGCGACCAACACTTACGTGGCGATCGGACTGGGACAACGCCCTACCGGCGGTTACTCGCTGACGGTCGAGAAGGTCACCCGAAACCAGTCAGGCGAGCTGCAGATTACGGTCAAGGAAAACAAGCCCCAGCCTGGTATGATGACCACACAAGTCATCACCTATCCGACTGTTGTCATTTCCTTGCCGAAAACAACGCAACCGATCAAAGTCGTCTACATGTAAAGTCACGCTACATCCTCATATAGGAAAAAAGCAGAGGGCCACTCCTCTGCTTTTTTCTATGCTCGATCCCGCTTGTTTCCCCAAGTTACTTGACATGGATTTGGAAGGATTGCTTCACGCCGTACGATTCATGGTTGTTATGCGCCAGTTCAACCACGACCTGATGGCTGCCAGGCTGTACGTCCTTCCAGACAAACTGTGGGGCGAAGATTTTCGCCACTTTTTTGTCATCGATATAGAGATGGACATGTCCTTCGCCATACCGATTTTCCTTGCCCATATTTTCGAGCGAGAATGTAAAGCCGGTTACTGTCATTTGGAGATGCAAATCCCTGCCGGAAACTTTTGATGTAACCTGCAAGGTAGGAGCAGCAGCAGCCGTCACGCTGTCCGCTTGCGGGCTGTGCGCTTGCGAAGAAACGGAGCGATTCGTCGTGAAGAGCTGGATTAAAAGCAAGACAATGGCAGCGGCAGCAAATACATATAAACCAGGTCGCTTGATTTTAGACCACATCATGTAAGGACACTCCTTTTGCCAAGTTATTCTATCCACAAGTAAGGATGTCCGAATTCGCCCCGATTCATTCGCTGCGCGGGCCGATTTTGCCTGTAAACAATTTACACACGGGAATCGATATGGTACAGTGCAACAAAAAGCTGAAAAGGAGTCTGTCATAATGATTCAGCAAGGATTTGCAAAACTGTCGCGGAATCTGCTGCTCGTCGCGATTCCCCTGTTGTTTGACCTGCTCTCGTTTTTTCTGGGGCTGTTTCTGCATGGCTTTTCCGGCGGTTCGAAGATGACGCTGAAAGTCAACCTGACTGTCGGGCTGCCCAGTGTGAGTGAGCTGCTCGACCGCACCTTGATGGCCAATGGGGTTCATATCGATCTGCACGGCCTTTCCCTCACCGGTCTTGCCCTCTTGCTGCCGCTGTTGTTTTTGCTGTTCAGCGCATTCCTCCAGGGCGGATTTATCGGACTCTTGCACGATGTGGCAGCAGGGCGGAGGGCGACGCTCGATCGATTTTTTCGCCACGCCACACACTTCTTTGCCAGATTTCTCGTCATTCAGCTGGTATTGATCGTCGGCGTGCTGCTTGCCGGTACCGTGCTGATGCTGCTGCTTGGTCTTTTCGGCGTGCTTTTGTTCATGATCTCGTTTCTGTGTATGCGTATCTTGTTTGTTTACTTCGAGTTTACCGTGGTGGCTGACGACATTTCACTTGGTGAAGCCCTACGCCGTTCCCGAGAATATTTTCGCAATCGCATTCCCGAGACGACGACGGTGATCTTCGCCAACCTGCTCAGCAGCCTGCTGTTTGCCCTGTTGATCAATGCCATCTGGACGCCGCCGGTCTTTTTGCTCTGCATGATTGCCTACGATTTCATCGCATGCGGTCTGCAGCTGGCCCTGATGCTGACCTTGTTGAAAATACGCGAAAAATCCTTGCCGCCGCTCACTGGCGAAGAAACGCATCGGATGCCGTAACCGGCAGCTGATCGACGCTATTGTTCCAACACAATCGCGAAAAGCGTTCAGTACATTACGGTTATATCGTAATCTCGCCTGTGACGAGCAATGCCTGCAGGGTGAGAAAGAGCTGGTAATGGACGGCCGGATTGCGCAAGTCTTGTCCCAGCAGCGCCTCGATCTTTTGAATCCGGTAACGCAGTCCGCTCATGGACAGCGAGAGATCATTTGCGGTTTGCTCAAGGTTTCCGCCGTTTTCCAAAAACACGTAAAGCGTCTTCAGCAGTTCCGCATTTTTATCGCAGTTCACCCTGGCGAGTGGTCCGAGCAGCTGTTGGGCGATTTTTTTGATAGCGCTCTCATTTTTCGAATTGATCAACAGCCCGACAACGCCAAGGGATTCGAACAAAACGACTTGATTGGCGTTGGCATTCGTCATGCGCAAAGCGACGGTCGCCTCCTCGAAATAGTCGGAAGCCCGGTCGATATGCAATCCTTCGGAGCTGACGCCCGCATAAAAGCCGCCTTGCTTGAAGACAGTGCGCAAGTGGTCGAGGTATCCGCGGCAAAAGTCCGCCACCTGCACCGCCCCGAGCGCGCCTGTCTGTACGAGCAGGACGACGTTTGTCCCGCGTTGACCAATCAATACGTACGATTCCTTCTCGCGAAAATACTGCCGGGTCATCTCCATTACTTCTTCGTGGAAAAATAACTCGTTCTCCATTCGTCCAGACGATAGCTGAAATTTGACAATGACGATGTAAAACGGCTGGTCGAGATCGAGGTTGATGTAGCTGCCGCGTTTGATGATTTCTTTTTTGGAGACAAACTGTCCCTGCAGCACTTGTTCGAGAAAATGTCCCTTCATCCGCTCGGCCGCTTCAAAGCTGGTCTTCTCATTCAAAAGAAACAGCGAACAGACGGCCGCAATCCGCTCGAGGATGATCAGATCGAATTCCGGGCACGTCTCCACACTGCCTGTGTACACAAATGAACAGTAGCCATAAATCTTCTTGCGGATCAAAATCGGCGTAATCAGGCGCGAGTGGGTGCCGGACGTGATTTTGCTGGTCAGCGCGTGAGCAGAAAATGCCTTTTCTCCCGTCTTGTACAGCGGTTTCCTGAGCTTCTCCCGATACGCTTGAAAGTCAGTCTTTACTTCGGAAAACCGCTCCGCTGACAGGCCGGCATAAGCGAATGTATGGAAATTCACATCATCGATAATCAGTGGGATACCGGTCGTCTCATAGACGACATCGGCGATCGACTGCAGATCGTTTCCGTTGATGATTTCTTCCGTCAATTTTTTGTGAATCGTGGATGTTCGCGACAGGTTGTTTCGCTCTTCCAGCAGCTTTTCATAGGTCATTTCCAATTCCTTGACGATCGGAGTGTCATCGAAATACTGCACGAGATCGTCGACCTCTGACCCCCACAGCTCGAGAGATTTGCCCACCCAACGGCATTGGCCGTGCCCCATGCCTTCGCACGTCATTTCCTTGACGATGACCGTATGGTTGAATATTGCGGACAAATACCCGCTGGCATAGCCGATCAGCGTATGGCAGACAGGTGCGTCGGCGAGCCCGAAGCGGCTGACATGCTCGACTGCTTCGTACGAGTGAAGCCAGATTCCTTCCATATGAATGGTTTTCGTGGTGTTATCCGTATTGTTCGCAACATTCAGCAGCGTCGTTTGCACCTTCGTATGGCCTTTGATCATATGCTGAATCGGCCCGCGGGCAATCGTCTCTTCGACTGTCGGCAAATTGAGGTTGAGTGCTTTTTTGGCATCGCTGACGCCCAGCTCCCAGCCATAGCGGATAAGAAATCCCTTCATTCTGTCCATGCCAATATTTTCTATCAACTCTTTGCGGAGCGCACCAAATGCCGAAGCCGACATCAAGATCATGCGCTCATCTTCCATATAAATCGTTCCGTCTTGGTCGGATACCGCAAGATGATCCCATAACAGCTTCTTGTTAGCCATTTACTTTCACACCTTTAATGGAATAGAAAGCTCGACTGGGGCTATGTGTCGATGAGTTCGACGACCATATTGCTCAGCGGATACGTTTTGCAGGCCAGCGCGTAGCCTTCTTTGCGTATATCATCAGGCAGGACAGCCTTGGATGAGAGTCCAAGCCTGTAATCGCCTGCTAGAACTTTAATTTTACACATCCCGCATCCCCCGTTGCAACAGCCAAAGGGAATTTTCACAGCCATCCGGCGGGCAGATTGCAGCAGGTCGTGCTCTGCCTTGCATATGAAATGGGTATCGCGAAGCGTTATTTGAAACATCTGGACCGCTCCTTTGGTCTGTTTTCTCCACAAGCAGCCCAAATCGGACTCCATCGATACATCGAGTCCGACCCAGGCGGGCAACGCAACGGCCACTGCCATCACCACTCAAGCCAGCGGACGACACATGCGTTAACCTTGTGTTGTTTGACGCTTTTTCACTGATTCACCGGCAATGCCCCAATGCTCCGGCGGCATTTCATTGATCATGACACGAACCGTATCGATCGGCGCTTCCAGAACCGCAGCTGCCGTTTGGGAAATTTCGCTGATTAACCGCTCCTTCATCTCCGGTGTTCGCCCGGCCAGCAGATTGATTTGAATAAACGGCATTGCCTCTGCCTCCTATGTGAGTGCTTTCGTAAACGACTCGATCAGTTCACGGCGATGATAGAAGATTCCGGTGCCGATCTGATCCTCCGTCCAGGTAATCGTCGGGAAGTCGCAATAGCTCAGGTAGCCGCTGGCAAAAGCCTCGTTGCGATTGCCGGACGGATCGTAGAAGTAGATCGTCTGTCCACGGGTGATCCCGTGTCGCGTTGGGGTTACTTCTACCGTCACTTTGTTTTTGGACAAAATGTCCGCCGCTTTTAATACCTCGTACCAGTTATCCACATAGAATCCGGCGTGGTGGAATTTTTTGTCCGGGCCTTTGACGAAAGCCAGGTCGTGAGCTTTATTTGTCGTTGAAAGGAAGCTGCCGATCATCACCTCTCCGTCTACCGTCAGAATTTGCTCGGTCTGTTTAAAGCCCAATACTTCTGTAAAAAAGCGCGTGGCGGTCTCCAGATCATTGCCAGTCAAAAGGGCGTGGTCCAACCGGTGCGGAGCGATCCCGCGCAGGTTGTCCGGCCACGGTGCGGGGTTGAGGTTGCCTGTCTTGGTGCCGACCAGCTCGATTTCGGTATAGAGCTCGACAAAATGTCCGGTCGGCAGCTCAAATCGCACAGCCTCTCCTTCAGCCAAGCGGGTCCCGCGCGAGACGCGCGTCAACGTACAACCGAATGTTTCGATCTTTTTTTCCAGCTTTTCCAGCGCGTGAACGTCCTTGACCTTGAATGCGACATGGTCCATTCCCGGCGAGTCGGCTTGCTGCAGGACGATGCTGTGGTGGTCGAACTCATCCCAGGCTTTCAGGTAGACACGCTCTGCATCACGCCCCATTTCCTCCAGACCGATAACTTCCGTGTAGTAATTCACCGATTGCTCCAAATCCATGACGCGCAATTCCAACCGGCCAATGCGCACAATTCCGTTATCCATTGTGATGCCCTCCTTGTTTTTTTCTTGCTTACACGGGTTGCCAAGCTCAGCGCTCGGCGAGCACCTGCAATGCTGCTTCACAGATGAGCTGGTCCTGTTCCTCCGAGCCTCCGCTCACGCCGATCCCGCCCGCCAGCTTGCCTTGATACCTGACGGGATACCCCCCGCCAAAGACAACCAGTCGATTCGTGTGCACAATCCCCGTCTTTAAAGCAGGCTGATGCTCGATCAGCGAATACCACTCGTGGGTCGGCAGGCCGAACGCTACGGCGGTGTACGCTTTGTTCTGGGCGATTTCTATGCTGAGCAGCGGAGCGTTGTCCATCCGCTCGAAGACAATCAAATGTCCGCCTTCGTCCACAATCGCGATATTTACTGCGATCTGCTGCTCCCTCGCCTTCTCCCGGGCTGCTCGCAGCATGCGGTGGGCCAATTCGTCGGAAATAGCAAATTTTTCAATAAACACGTTCAGCTCTCCTCACTTTTTCTGCTTCGCACGCACCTCGTCGGCGCAGCCATTTGACCAGTACCTGCTTTCGCTCCAGCTGTTTTACCGGATGGAACGGTTCGATCTCCAATCGCAGCGAGCCGTCCGGCTGTCCTGTCACATGCGCCATTCCGGGATAGATGCGGTTGCCCAGACGAATCTCCACGTCATAGGTGCCCGGCGCTGGCAACGTGTAATCTGGAGCAAGCGTCACTTCCGCCCGAACCACTGAACGGACCAGCCGCCGCCGAAACGCCAGCGTTGTCACTTCCCCGCACACCTGATAGCTGTCGCCCAAGTACGCCGGGATGGATTGGACTTCGCCGGACTGAAGCAATGCGCGAATGCGGGTGGAGCTGATTTTATGGCCCTGGTATACCAACGGCGGAACAGACGTGACCTGGAATTTGCCTTTTCCATCCGCTTCCAGTCTGTCCATCGTGCCTTGGCCGCCCCAGCCGTACGTGAAGTCAAATCCGGCGACGACATGCTCCGCTTGCACAGCTCCGATATATTGCTCAACGAACGCCTCAGCCGACAGTCTGGAAAAGGGCAGGTCAAAGTGGACGATGAACAAAATCTCGACGCCGAGCTTTGCCAGGAGCGCTTGCTTGACGTGAAGCGGCGTCAATGGATTGACCGTCCCTCGACCTTGGGCGAGCACCTCCTTTGGATGAGGGGTGAAGGTCATTACTGCCAGCTTGAGCCCTCGACTCTGGGCAAGCTGCTTGGCCTGGAGGATGACGTGCCTGTGACCGAGATGGACTCCGTCGAAACACCCCAGTGCCAGCACACACGGCTCTGCAGAAGGGACAGGAAGACTCAGGCAATGGGAAAGGAACACGGTTTTCACAGCAACACCCCCTCTTCGCTTGCTCTTTACGTGACCATGTCTTCTTGCCGAGCAGCCAATGCCCGGTATTTTCCTTGTGAGAACAGCAGCGGCTCACCATCCTGCAAGCGAATATCCGTCACTTCCCCGATAAACAGCGTGTGGTCTCCTGCTTCGTGCGAGGCGACGACTGTGCAGGCGATGTGGGCAATCGCTTCTTTGATGACGGGAAGATCACCGAGCCGGTCGAAAGTCACCGGCGTCTCAGCCCTGCTCTGTCCGGCGAACAGCGCTGACACCTCTTGCTGGTGTTCGGCCAAAATACTGACGCCATACCGCTGGGAGCGCATGATTCTGCCGTGCATCTGTGCGTTTGCGCCGATCGAGACGAGCACCAGCCTGGGCTGGAGCGAGACGGACATAAAAGCATTTGCCGTCATGCCGTAGGGCTGCCCGTCGATTTCTGTCGTGACGACCGTGATCCCGGTAGCAAACTTCCCCATGGCGTTGCGGAACAGACGGTCATCCATCAGCGAACCAGCTCCTCTTTTTTGACGTTGATCCAGGCATCCGTCGTCCAGCCGTTCAAGTCGTAGTCGCTCATGGCCTGGTCGACAAAAGCCTTGTACTTGGCCGACTGGCCGGTGGCGTCTGCCAGCTTGAGCGTCTCGAGGCGAATGTTCTCGTTGTTGCCGGCGTAGTTTACCTCGTACAGCTCGTGACGCCCGCCGAACTCTGTCCCGATCGCATCCCAGACCAGCTTCATCAGCTTGACCCGCTCCTCGGCACTGACACCCGAGCCACGGTAGTATTTGTCGACGTACTGGCGGATTTCCGGATTCATGAAATCCTGGGCGCTGGATGGCAGCTGAATCAAGCCGCCGGCGACGATCGTTTCGAAAATGCTTTTGACCTTAAGCCAAACCATCGGGGCGAGCACGCGGTACGCTGCTCCGGATGCGGCGTTCGGGATGTAGACGCCGTTTGGTCCTGGTGTCGACTCGGTTGCCATCGAAGTGGAGAGCGCCCAGAACATGTTCCGCCAGGCAAGCACTTCCCCAATATTGGCTTGCACCCCTCTGAATTGATTGGTCCCCGCCATCTCCGTCGCTTTCAGCAGCAGGCCGGCCATGAAGTCCAGCTTCACGGCAAAGCGCGTGCAGCCGTGGAACGTAAAGCGGTGGAAGAAGCCCGTCTGGACGAAAAAGCTGTTGGTGACTTCGATGTTTTTGTAGGTCATGACGTTTTCCCACGGGATAAACACATTGTCCAGGACAATCACGGCATCGTTTTCGTCGAAACGGCTGGACAGCGGGTAATCAAACGGCGTTCCGTTTTTCGCAGCCATCAGCTCGTACGACTGGCGGCTGATCATTTTTAACCCGGGAGCATCCATCGGTACGAAGAAAATCAGCGCATGGCTGTCATCGCCCTGGCCAAGATCCGTCGGACCGTAATTGGAGACGAAGTTGTAATGCGTGAGCGCGGCGGCTGTGCCGACCATTTTGGCACCGCTTACAATAATCCCGTCATCGCGTTCGTCTACTGCCCGGACGTAAACGTCTTTGTTTTCATGCAGGGATTTGGACCGGTCAACCTGCGGATTGATGATCGTGTGATTGCAGAAGGGAACTTCCTTCGTCGCCTTGACATACCAGTTCCGCGCATTAGCCTCGAAGCCTTTGTAGTAGTCGGCAAAGACGCCCAGGTGAGCGGTAAACGACGCCTTGTAATCGGGAGTCCGGCCCATGAATCCGTAAGCCATCCTTGACCATTCGGCGATCGCATCGCGAGCTTCGAGCAAATCTTGCGGGCTCTTCGGCGCGCGAAAATACTTGTGCGTCTTGTGGCCTTCCTCTGTCATCGTCGTCAAGATCGGCGCTTTTTGCGGATCATGCAGCGCGTCGTACATGCGGGCGATGGAGCGGGCCGAATTCTGATAAGCCGGATGTGTCGTGACATCGTCAATCTTTTCCCCATTCAGATAGACCGTTCGTCCATCTCTCAAGCTCTCCAAATACTCCTTGCCGTTCATCATGGCTTTCAACCTCCACATGTTTTTCTGATTCCTGGTGTTTCTATAATTCGGTGCTATTCTTATCGTAATGATCACAGCCAGCGGAAACTACGACAGCTCATGACCGAAAATTCAGTTTTTTTAGACAAAAAGTGTTAGTCCGCAATGGATGCTCAAACAAACAAAAATAAAAAACGACCCTTGACGATGGGCCGTTTTACAAAAATATTCGGATTAATCCCGATCACTGAAGAGAAAGAAGAGTACCACTATGACAATGATTATCCAAATTATTTCTTCATTTTCGCGATCGAACAAACCGTCAAAAAAGCCCATCCGGATCCTCCTTTCCGTTACGCTACAGCCTATGCAGCCACAAGGCACAATGCCATGCTTGGATAAGCCCAAAACGGAAGGGGTTGACCCTTTTATCGCCTGGCGCCAATGAAAAACAGACAGGAATGCAGCTGCTCGACCTCTGTGGAAAACCCCAGCTGTTCCAATTCGGCAACCAGCTCCTGGCAGTTGCCGTAATATTTTTGCTCAATTGCTGCAAGCGCATCATGCTCGCCTTTATCAGCCATCTGGCTGAGCAATTCATGCCGCTGCTGTTCATCGCGAAACATCAAATCGACGATCGCCAGTCTTCCCTGCGGTTTCAGCACGCGGACGAATTCAGCCAGGGCGAGTTTTTTCTGTTCGTCCGTAGAATGGTGCAAGGCATAGCTGGAGGCGACAAAATCAAACGAGTGATCCAGGTACGGAATGGCAAACAGCGAGCCCAGCTTCGCCTCGATGCCAGGGTTTTTGCGCTTGCACGACTTCAGCATTTCACTTGATTGGTCCACCGCGCTCATGACCGCCCCTTGCTGTGAGAAGCGGAAAGCCAAATTGCCCGTGCCCGTCCCGGCATCGAGCCCACGCTCGCCCGGCAGCGGATGGACGAAGGCTACGGCATGAGCCAGTGCTTCATCGTAGCGCAGATGCGGATTGTACCCCGATTTCGGGGCGTAAATCAGCTCGTCATAAACGGATGCGAGTTGATTGAAATCCCATCGGTCTACCCAGCCCTCTCGCGTCTGCCGAAATATTTTGTTAGCCTCCGCCAGCGCGTAAAGCTCGCCCGGCTCGACAGAGTTGGTCAACTTCACCTTGTCAATCATGCGCTCCGTCGTCTGAATGACGTTCTTCAGCTCGACCCAGCGCTCGTACATGTAGGCGCGCTGCAACTCCAAAAACGGCAGCAGACTGTCAGTCTCTTCGCCTACCTTTTGCAGGACTGTCCTGATCTCGCCGATCGACATGCCCACTTCTCGCAACGCGACGATCGTCTGCAATCGCCAGGCGTCTTCTTCGCTAAACTGGCGATAACCGGAGCTCGATCCTTTCGCTGGCGCGATCAGACCTTTTTCTTCGTAAAAACGGATTGCCCGCGTGGATATTTGCAACCGGCGAGCCATCTCGGTAATGAGCACGAACCATCCCTGCCTTTCTCCCCTGTTTCTTTTGTTTCATTGTAAACCTTCTCGTTACGTCAATGTAAAGAAAATGTTGGTTCGTCTTTTTACCACCCAAAAAGGCGACCCGTACATCCGCAGGTCGCCTTGATTCGTCTGAACGTTACATGTGACGGGAAGCCGGCTCCGAGATTTCATACAGGGCTTCACTTGCCTCGTCGTGATGCGCTTGCCGGACAGCCATGTCAGCCATCGCCACAATCCCCACGAGCTTGCCGTTTTCCACGACAGGCAGACGGCGCACCTGGTGCTGAGCCATGATTTTGGCTGCATCATTTACCGTCATTCCCGGTTGGCCGAGTACGATGTCACGGGACATTACATCGCCTACTTTAGCAGAGCCTTCCCGCTTCTCGGCAAGTCCGCGAATGACGATATCGCGGTCCGTGATCACGCCGATACAATCATTTTTTTCGTCCACGACCGGAATGACGCCGACGTTCCAATCGCGCATCTTTACGGCAACTTCATACACATTATCTTGTAAGGTAACGGTAGCGACGTCTTTGGTCATGATTTCACGCAATGTGCGATCTTCCACTTTTGCCATTTAGCTCATCTCCTTTACATGATTACTACGATAGTCTCTCCCAGTGCTTCCCGATTCATGCACATGCAATAGCTCGCTCTCTCGTGCCGCCTCGGTACCGACGGATTTCATTCACGCAAAGTTTTGTGAACGTTTCCCGTTTATCGATTGCACTTCTTAGTAAAACCTACTAATATAGGAATGTGACTATCATTTAGGAGGAAAAAAGATGGTAATTAAAGACACCGGGCTAAACGGCAAAGAAGCCTTTCTTAGTGACCTCGACCATTGCATGGGAGAATTGGGATTTGACCGTGGGGCTTGGGACTATCATCACGCTACATACGATTACAAATTTATTGACAAGGCAACGACATATTATCTCCGTATCCAAGCGAAAGCGATTGAGGGTCGGGTTGAAGATTCGCACGCTATGATGCAACTGGAAGAGCCGTTTATGGGCAAGCACCTCTTTCCGCACGGCATTGACTACGATGCAGCGATTCCAGACTCCGTACTGAAAACCGCTACGAAAAAGCTGGAAATGCTGAAAGAAAAATTGGCGTCACTGCATCACTAGGGCAAATCTCATAGTGAATCGGAAGGCAGAGAGGTGAAATTCCTCTCTGTTTCACGTCAAGGGGGTGTTTGCTCCGATGAAGACACGCGGCGTTCCTGATTTTCTGCTGCTCTTCTTAACGGTACTGCTGCTTGGTTTTGGCGTTTCGATGGTACTCAGCGCCAGTTCCATTTTTGCTGCTACGGGCATCTATACAGGCAGGGGGTGTTCGTATTGCGGAGGAGACGGGCTCTTCTTTTTCAAACGGCAGCTTTTGTTTATGGGGCTCGGCCTCGTTGGCATGCTGTTCGCCATGAACCTGCCGTTTGCCTTTTACAAGCGCAATTTCCTGCTGATCGGCTTTCTCAGCTTTATAATTCTGATCGTCGTATATGTTCCTGGCGTTGGAACGGTTGTCAAGGGTGCGCGTTCATGGATTCAATTCGGATCGTTTAGCTTGCAGACGTCTGAATTTGCCAAGCTCGGCTTAATTCTTTATCTCGCCGCGATTATCTCGAAAAAAGGCGAGCGTATGCTTGACTTTAAGACTGGCCTGATCCCGCCCCTCGTGGTTACAGCGGTCTTTGCTCTGCTCATCGCTGCTCAGCCCGACTTGGGAACAGCGGTCATTTTGATCGGCACGACCGCGATCGTCATCGTTTGCGGGGGTGCCAATCTGATGCACCTGTTCATGCTCACGGTTCCAGTCTTCTCGTTGTTTATTTTTAGTTATATCACGCTGACAAACCATGCTATGGTGCGTATCTTCAGCTTCCTTCACCCGTGGGACGATCCGCTGAACAAGGGCTATCAGGTTACGCAATCCTTTTATGCCATCGCCCGCGGCGGCTTGTACGGTACGGGATACGGCAAAGGCATTCAAAAATACCTGTACTTGCCGGAAGCGCATACCGACTTTATTTTTTCCGTTATTTCGGAAGAGCTGGGCTTTATCGGAACAACCCTGTTTCTCCTGGTTTACGTGTCCTTTTTATTGCGCGGCATCCACATTTGCCTGAAGGCGAAGGACAGCTTTGCCAGTCTGGTAGGGATCGGCATTATTACGATGATCGCCATTCAAGCGGTCATCAACATCGGCGGCGCAACAGGCAGTCTGCCGATCACCGGGGTTCCGCTGCCGTTCATCAGCTACGGGGGATCGTCGCTGCTCGTCTGTATGATTGGGACAGGCATTCTGCTCAATGTCTCGCGCGAGGTTAACAGGCAAAAGGCTATGGAAGCATCGTGACCCTCGCCCGGGAGCATATAGCACAAGCTTGTAAAACCGGATGGGATACATGACAAAAGACCGATTGGCACTTACTCCAAAGCCGCCACTCGGTCTTTTCACTTACCCGACATCGATGCCCTCGACCCTAACGTTTACTTCTCTCACTTCAAGCCCCGTAAACGTCTCCACAACGTCTTTGACCTTCTTCTGAAGCGTCCGGCAGACAGTGTGAATCATCGTGCCATAGTGCACGGCGATCCGCATCTCAATGCGCGTGACACCTTCCTCGATGAACACCTGTACACCTCTGGCAATGTTCTTCCCGCTAATCCGTTTCGACATTTCTTCGTAAAGCCCGCTTGCTTTTGTCACGATACCCGGAATATCCTGGGCAGCCAATCCCGCGATGACCGCGACGACCTGATCGGCTATTCGCACTTCTCCCTGTCTCCAAACCTCCATGACCATCCCCCCTGCACGTCAGCAGCTATACGCTTATTATAAATGGGCTGAGCTTGTGTTTGGAAGACGCTTTCCGACACTTTTCACTCCCGCCCGCTAACGATAGTATCAGCCTTTGGACTCAGCTGTGTCGCTTGCGAACAGGTAACATCAATCAGTGTCGGCTTCTTGGCAGCAATCGCTGTCTGCAGTGTTTTCGCCAAAGTCGAGAACGTTTCGACACGATACGCATGCAGCCCAAAAGCTTCGGCTAACCGGACAAAATCGGGATTTTGCAAGCTCGTGCCGAACGGTTGAAAGCCCATCTGACGCATATTTACCTCTTCCAATGCGAGCGCATGGTTATTGACGACGACAACTGTCACATCCAGCTTCAGCTCAGCCAGCGTCATCAGCTCACTCAGACTCATCATCAATCCGCCATCGCCGACGATCGCCACCACCTGCAATCCGGGGTAGTTCAGCTTCGCACTAATCGCTGCCGGAAGCCCGAAGCCCATGGTCCGCCACTTTCCGGAAAACAGCGGAAGCTGCTGCCTGGCAGTAAATGCACGGTTAAACCAGAGCGTGTGCTCTCCCGTATCGAGCGTGACGATCGCCTCAGGCGGTATGACCTCGGCCAAAATCGTCATCAGGTTTTCCGGCTTGATCGGAGACTCGGCCGTGACGAGTGAATAAAAGCCGATCTGCTGCTCCATTTGCTCGTGGAAATGCTCGATGCGGACCTGCCACGACTGATCTCTTGGCGAAAAATCTTTCAGCCGCTGCAGCCAGGCAAACACTGCTTCTTCTACGTGCGCGGTGATCGACACCAGCTTGGGATGGGGATGGAACGACTCCGCATTCTCATCGACCTGAATGATCGCCAGCTCATCAGGAATGTACTGACGCGGAAACCAGGTTGCCCCCAGAATGATCAGCAGATCAGCTTCGTTCAAAGCCTGCAGTGACGCTTTGCTGCCGCCTTTGCCCAATCCGCCGAGAACGAGTGGATGTTCATCTTCGAGCATCCCTTTCGCCCCCAGTGACAATACGATACCTGCCCCGAGCTGCTCGGCCAATTGCTGAATCGCCTCTGCACTCTGCCGCGCCCCATTCCCGAGCAGCAGCACAGGCTTTTGGGCTTGCGCCAAACGCTCGGCCGCTTCGCGCAGCTCCAGCCGGTTTGCCTGAATGCGTGTCACTTCCGGCAAGGAAGGAAGAATCGGTGCGTTGGTATATCTGCCCAATACGTCCTTGCAGAGGCTCAGGTGGGCAACGCCGCGCAATTGAACCGCCTTTTGGAATGCACTGAACAGCATGGTACCGATGGCGAGCGGATTGACCACCGCCGCAGAAAAGTGACTGAGCGCGGAGAGCAGCATTTGCTGGTCAATGTACTGCTTGTACGGTCCGCCTATTTTGGCCGTCTCGACCTGGCCAGTGAGCGCGATGACGGGAACACGGTCCGTATGGGCATCCGCGAGTCCATTGAGCAGCTGCACCACCCCGGGCCCGCTTGTCGCCATACAGAGCGCTGGCTTGCCCGTCAATTTCGCTTCAGCCGAGGCCATCATCGCTGCCATCGCCTCATGCCGACATTGGACAAAGCCGACCTCGCTCTGTTTGCCCAAGGCATCCAGGATGGGCAAAATCGCATCGCCCGCTACGCCGTACACGTGCTTGACTCCCCATGCAGCCAGTTGCTTCACGATATACTGGCTGACCAATAGCTGATCTGCAGCACCTCCGCCCACACAAAAGCCCTCCTTTTTCAACACGATGCACCGAATTCCTGCGTACTTGCCGCACGATCTGCTTGCATACTTTCCATGCTGTCCAAAAATCCATAATTTTACACAGCGAACATACCGTGAAAAGCAGTATTTACGGGCAAACTATCCCAGAAAAGTAAATCAACAAAGGAGGTTCGGCATGAAAAAGAATGCCAAACCAGTTCTGCTGATCGTCGCCATGTTGATCATTGCCGCCATTGTCACAACGATTGTGCCCAGTGATACGGGGGCATTCAGCGATGCGCTGGTCAAAGTAGGAGCTACAGGCAAAGACGTGCGAGAAATGCAATACCGGTTGAAGTTTCTCGGCTTTTATTCAGGCAATGTCGACGGCCAATTCGGCTGGCAAAGCTATTGGGCTCTGCGCAATTTTCAATATGAATTCGGGCTGAATGTCGACGGAGAGCTTGGTCCGCAATCAAAGCTCAAGCTCTACAACGCGACGAAAGACTACAAGCCGACTGCCGCCGAGCTCGGCGTTGAAGAAGCGGCACCGGCTCCATCGCAGCCGAATCAAGCCACACATACGCATAACATCTCCGACAACGACTTGAAGCTGATGGCAAACGCCGTCTACGGCGAATCGCGCGGAGAGCCATACGTTGGGCAGGTTGCCGTTGCCGCCGTTATCTTGAATCGGACGCGAAACCCCTCTTTCCCCAACACACCGTCCGGCGTCATTTTTGAACCGCTTGCCTTCACTGCCGTCGCCGATGGCCAAATCTGGCTGACGCCGAATGAGACAGCAAAGAAAGCCGTACGCGATGCCTTGAACGGATGGGATCCTTCAGGTGGCGCCCTCTATTACTTCAATCCAGATACAGCGACTTCTGCCTGGATATGGTCGCGCCCGCAGATCAAAAAAATCGGCAAGCACATTTTCTGCCGCTGACACTCACCTTGTTAAAGCACACACAGAAGGCACGCTCATGAGGGCGTGCCTTCTGCTCCGCTGCCAGGTTATTTGTGCGCGTGCTGCGCCATTTTCACAAACCGCTCTTCACTTTCTACAGTACCGCAAATACCGCATTGAATCAGGTACATATCACCTTTGTAGGGCTGATGAAACATATCCAACTGATCCGGCGCAAGCTCATTGACAATTTCCCCAGTCTGCGGGTCGAGACGGACATAGCGCGGGTTCTGATCGATGATGGTAAATCGCATCCGGTTGGACTTGCAGGTTGGACAGAGGTACGGGTTAGACATTTTCGCATCCCCCCTTTCACGAATGGTCTATCCAATCGTTCCCTAATCCACCTTCTCCTATGCAAAGGCTGATCTGGCAGGTATTTGGAGGAATTTCCGTGACTTTCCGAATGTGTTTGGCTACACTAGAAATACCTTACATCATTTGTCTATTGACGCAATTGGGGTGACCAGTTTGAGACAAGGTTTGTTTTTTACGCTCGTAGGAGCCAGCTTCGCGGTTGCCGCATTCGCGCACTACCTGCTGGCCAACGAGCTGATCAAGTTCTTGACGGCTGCTCTCGCGGTCATTCTGCTGGCGGCCTGGCTGGGGAAGGCGACGGAAAGCGTAGCGCATTATGCCGGCGACAGGATCGGCGGATTTTTAAACGCAACGTTCGGTAACGCCGCCGAGCTGATCATCGCCTTTTTCCTGATCAAAGAAGGGCTTTTCGACATGGTAAAAGCCTCGATCACCGGCTCCATCATCGGAAACATGCTGCTTGTACTCGGCTTGAGCGTGTTCCTTGGCGGCCTTAAGTACAAGCAGCAGAAGTTTAACGGCTTGCTTGCAGGGCACAATGCTTCGCTGATGACGCTCTCTGTCGTCGCCCTGTTCATTCCTGCCGTTTTCATGCGCGAGCTGCCTCAGGTAAAGATCAATACGCTGAGCATCGTCATCTCCGTCATCCTGATTATTGCCTATATCCTCTGGCTGGTTTTCTCGCTGGTTACGCACAAAGCTTTTCTATCCGATATCGAGCCGGAAGAAGGCGAAGCCAGCTGGTCAAAAGGCGTATCCGTGATCATGCTGCTGGTCGCTACCTGCTTTGTCGCGGTCGTGTCCGAATGGCTCGTCCACAGCGTCGAGACCGTCTCCAAAACACTCGGCTGGTCAGAGCTGTTCGTCGGTGCCTTCCTGATCGCGATTATCGGCAACGCCGCCGAGCACAGTGCCGCCCTGTTAATGGCGATGAAAAACCGAATCGGCGCAGCAGTCGAAATCGCGATTGGCTCCAGTCTGCAGATCGCTCTGTTCGTGGCTCCGACGCTCGTCTTGATCAGTCTCTTGCTGGGCACACCGATGGATATTGTCTTTACCCCTTTCGAGCTGGCAGCCATCGCCGTCTCCTCCGTAATCGCCATCTCCATCTCCAGGGACGGCGCGACCAATTGGTACGAAGGGATTTTGCTGCTCGCCGTCTATATTATCATCGGGACTGCCTTTTTCTTCGTTTAATGCAGGATGTAGTCGACATCCTAAGCACCTTGTATTGAGCTGTAGTGGTGGGAGAGAGAAAAAAGGATTGGGCTACGTTCGTTCCTCTCTCCTCTCTCTGAGCGACTGAACTGAATCAACGTGCGAAAATAGTGGATGGGTTTCGCTCGAACATCAACTGAAGGAAACGCCTGAATCTGCTTAGCCGTTCAATGAAGCATGAGCACTTCAAGACAGTACCCTTGTTAAAAATGAGAAGAAATTGATCGGAAATCAATAATCGTTGCCGTTTGATCATAAACAACGGAGGCTAAAATCCACCGATTTTCAACATCCTGAACAACCAAAAAAAACAGCAGCCAGGGAATCGCCAAGAAGAGATAAGCCGAGCTTTTTGACAGCGCCTACCAAGACGGAGCCAAAAAAATGGAACATGTTTCGCGCCACACTGGC
>CAMIVR010000082.1 GCA_946402065.1 uncultured Brevibacillus sp.
GCAGACAGTCGCTGTGTGGTGTGCTGAGAATAACATCAAACCAACAAGTTATTACTATTGGTTAAGAAGGATCCGTAAAGCCGCCTGCGAAGCGCTTCCATCACTTAGTGGAAACAATCCATGAACCATAAGGAAGAGTTTATGAATTATCTTGAGGATGGCAACTGCTCCATTTCCAATAACCTTGCTGAAAATAGTATTCGACCTTTTACCATTGGTCGAAAAAATTGGCTTTTTAGCGGAAGTCCGAAAGGAGCTTCGGCGAGTGCCGTTGTTTATAGCATCATCGAAAGTGCCAAGGTCGAGCACTACCGCTTTCTTGACTCGGAAAACGTTCGTCAGGCGTGGAGTACGGATGAAGCGGAGGTGTGGCGAGTGTTTCAGAAGTTCACAGCACTGTTTGGCTGATGGCCTTGCATTTCCACCACGGATGCAAGGTCTTTTTGCTTTTTCAGGGAGGGAAAACGATTGAATCCAATTGAGCGTTTCGAGAATCATCTCATCGAGAACGGCATCGCACCGAAAACAATCGAATCCTACGTGGGCGACGTGCGAGGTTTTTGTTCGTTCCTGTCCGGCATGGGCGTAAGCGATCCCACCGACCTCAAACGCTTCTACATGGTCAGCTACAAGAATCACCTTGCCGAGCAAAACTACGCCATCGCGACCATCAACAAGAAAATCAATTCCCTGCAAGCCTACAACCTGTTTCTCGTTGAACAGGGAATGGAGAAAGAAATGGCAGTCACTCTCCGTAAGGATCGAATCAAGGTAGCCGCTGGAAGCGAGGGCGAAGTGGAGGTGTTTTCCGAGCAGGAAGTGAACAAGCTGCTGATCCTCGTCCAGGACAGGAGTAAGATCAGTCTGCGGAACCACCTGATCGTTTGGCTGCTGCTGTACACTGACATTCACATGTGTGTCGATTTATTTTGGATGTTACAAAACAACTATACAGCTAATAGCTGTTTAATGTTTGAAGGAATTTATATGACTAAAGTCGGATATAAGCCTTACTTTATTTTCTTAGAAAAAATGACGATGAAACATTCACTTTTTATAGGTAATAAGAATCGTATGGATGGGAAAACCTACCTAAAAAGGTTGTTTACCGATGACTCCTGATTTTCAACATTGTATAGTAATGTTTGCATTCCATATATATAACTCGACAAAAATACAAAGAGGAGGAGAGAATGGGATGTTACTGATGAACGCAGTTGAGAAATTTTTACACCACTTGCTTTCAATTGGACGGAGTGATGAAACAATATCCGGCTACCGAAAGGATTTAGTTCTCTTTAACCGTTTTCTTTCGGAAAAATATAACTGTGAGGCTTACATCGATGAAGTGACGGCTAATGACATTGAAGATTACTTATTCTTCCTTAAAGAAAAAAAGGGGTATGCTCCTGCAAGCCGATTACGAAATCTCCATACAATGCGGTCCTTCTTCGCATATGCGTATAAAAAGGAATTCGTAGTGAGAAATGTAGCCTTATCCATCGAGAAAATTAAGGTACAACAAAAAGAGAGGATCTACTTGATGGAAGAAGAAGTGGAGCAACTCGTAGGGGCCATCGATCATGAGCTAATCCGTCTGGTGGCGCTCACACTTTACATGACTGGATTGCGTATCTCGGAATGCCTCAGTCTTACCATAGACGATGTCTATCTCGATAAAAAGGTGATCCACGTTGTTGCTGGAAAAGGAAACAGGGACCGACTCATCCCGATTTCGGATAAGTTACTACCGTATCTGCAAGACTATGTTGAGTATAAACGACCGGTTACGGAATCACAGTTGTTCTTTTGCACGAAGAAAACCGGAATGATTTCTCCAGTCTATGTAAACCTTGGGCTGTCCGAGGCAGTAAAGAAACTGGGCTGGAAGAAGAAAGTAACTGCCCATATCCTTCGGCACAGCTTCGCAAGCCAGCTTGTGAAGAAGGATGTGAATCTGGTGCAAATCCAGAAGCTGTTGGGCCACTCTTCTCTTAAAGTAACGAGCGTGTATACTCATACGAACCTGGAACAGCTAAGTGAAGCGATTAATACTCTTTAAGGCGAAGGAAGGTACGATTGTAATGTTGGTTGACAAAAAACCAATTTTTGACGAGCGCGTGAATGAAATTTTACGCGGTCTTGTCGCGGGAAAAACTAGAGATGAGCTAGCAATGGAGCTGGGGCATAAGAGCTATAAGTCCCTGGACATTTACATGCGGCGAAAGCACTTCATGTGGGATCGGGAAAAGCAAAATTATGTACCTGCACACAGTCGAATAGAGAAACAAGATCTTGAGGTATCTTTGACTAGCTCATCCAAGGTCTCGACAGTGATTTCCTTATTTCAAAAGCAAGGGACAGATGCGAGAACGATCGCCAGGATGTTAGGCTTTTCAAACCATCGAGAACTTGCAGCTTACATGAAGGGAAAAGGATACATATGGTCGTCTGATGCAGGGAATTATGTCAAGGTTCAAGGGAGGATTGAAAGCGATGATTATTCTCAGCCTGTAAAACTTGGAGAACTCGATACTGGGGAACGATCAGGACTAACAGGAACGTACCCCTTGGCCAAAACCACTCGCGTTGAGGGAGGACCTTTGGAACGGTTTTTACCTCTCTTGGACATTCTGGAGAAAAACCGGGAAAAAGTGCTTGATCTGTTATTGTCGGGAACTGATAGCGGCAAAGTACCGCGTTATGCGGTACCTGGAGTCTTTGTTACCAAGTCGGTTCATATGACAAATACGCTCGATCAATTGGTGCGGGAATACAGTCGGGAGAAAAACATTAGTCAGAGGGACATTTTCGCGGTTGCTCTGATTGAATTTTTCCGTCGCTATGGGTATGAGCGAGAAATTGACACATTATTGGGAAGAACATAGGCCAAACAAGCAGCAAACGATCCTACCACAGTTTTACGGCCGGATTGTTTGTTATTTAGTGACTAGCGGTGGTTTTGTCGCTGTTTGGAAATAAAAGTTAGAGAAAACCCCTCTATACATAGCAGGGATCTGCTTGCATAGGGGGTTTTCTCCGCTTCGTTCACTCAGGTGAGTTTATGAAGTAACGTTTCGTAGTTATTAAGGAGTAATGTCTTCCGCTTTTACTGTTAAGGTTTGAATAGCAGAAGGCTCAGTTGATGCAGTTGCCATAACTTCAACTTCGATAGTGTCTCCTACATTTGCTGTAATATTATCTACAGTATTTTGGCCGATTGCTATCCAACCACCAGCTTCTACTCGGTATCTCATTCCATTTGCTACATCAATCAGTTTAACTGTTCCTGGATTTGTACCTTGCGAAAGGCTCGCATGTGGTGTCTCAGGAATTGCATTTACAGTGATTGTAAATGTTTTAGTTGCCTCTGCAGAACCTTTTTTGATAGTAGCAGTCAGTTTCACAGTTGCATTTGGCTGACCTGCTGGAGGTGCAGTAACTTTACCATTGTTATCAACTACAGCTGGCTTATCAGACACCCAAGTAATGGTAGTTCCTTGCGTTGGAGCTGGTAGATTTACATCTCCTTTTCCAACATAGGTCAAATCCAATGCATTCTGTACATTAGCAACTGTAGCTTCATCAGCAGCAGCAGTTGCTGCGTCGAGCAGATCTTGAGCTTTTTTCAGATCAGTAGACAGGCTAGCTTTTTCTTTCACACTGTCAGACAATACGTCTACTTTTGCTTTCGCTGTGTTAATCGCCGCTTGATCAACACCCACTTTTAGAGCTGTTTTTGTGTTGTCAGTAAACAGTGCTGCCACAGCTTCTTGCGCTGCTTTGAGATCTGCAGCTGCTTTCTGATCATAAGCAGCACGAGCATCCGTTACTTTTTTCTCAGCAAGAGTAATTTTTGCTTCAAGAAGTTTCTTCTCATTAGCGTCTGCTACTTTTTTAACTGCGGTTTTTGCATCTGCTAAAGCTTTTTCTGCTGCTTCCACTTTATCTTTTGATGGATCTTTTTCTGCCGCTTCTGCTGCTGGTACAAGAACATCATCAACTGCTTTTTTTGCAGCTTCCAGGTTAGCTTTTGCATCACCTTGGGCCTTCTTCAGTTCAGCAATTTTCTCCTCTGCTGCTTCCAAAGTTGCTTTGTTTTTCACCAAAGCTTTTAGTTCATCGGTCTTCAGTTTATTGAACGCATCACGTGCGGCTTTTACTGTATCTTCATCAGTAAGCTTCAATTGTCCAAGTGCAGGTATCTTCGCAATCAAATCTTCCACTGCCGCTACATCTGTAGCAATTACAGCTTTAAACGTGAATTGGTTAGCTCCTGACAACTTGATACCTTTAGCAGATCTCAGATCCTTAGACAAGGTGATGGTGTTGCTAAAATCAGCGGAAAGTGTTTTAGCTGGTAAGTGTACAGTAACTTTTTTGTTATCCGCGTTTGCGCCGGATTCTGTGAAAGTGATCTTACTACCTACTGGCAATTTTACGCCGTTCACGTTGTAGTTTGATGGACTCAGAGCATTCCCAATGGTTCCTGTTAATTGCACATCGGATGTAAATACAATCTCAATTGCATCCTCTTTGCCTTCATATATCTTTCCGGTAATAGCTGGTTTGTTACCAACCTTTGCAACTTCAAACTTATCCTCTGCAACCGCATCTGGCTTAACAACAAAGTCTTTTGTCAAAGTTTGCGCTGTATTGCCAACGTCATCTGAAATTGAACGAACAACTAATGTCCAATTCTGGCTACCGCCTTCGTTAACGATTGTTTGAATTGAAGTTTTGTATTCTTTATCAACTTCAACTTCAAATTCTTTATCATTTAAAATTGGACTGCTGTAACCGTTAATTTTACCTTTAATCGTAACAGGATCGCCGTTCTTATCTTTACCCAAGAATTCAATGACAGGGATTGGCGTCTCTTTGCCTTGAGGAGGAGTATCCGGTTCACCTTTAACATCTGGTCCTAATTTAACCGGCTTGCTCATCTCAACATTGAAGACATCGTAACCAACCTGCTTGATATCCTTAATTACCGGACTGACATTATCAGCAGACTTCATAATTGGATCATCAAGCAACATCACAATATCGCCGTTTTTCTTTCCGTTAGCTGGATTGATCACGTAATCTTTTGAAATGAACAAACGATACTGATCATTGTAATAGTTCTTGTTCGTATTCTTAGTATCGTAGATTCGAGTCCAGTCTTGTGTCAATTCGAACACATACTCGGAAGCAGATACTTTCTTGACAATTAATACTGGGACATTATCATTATCGTATTTATCTTCAACGTCCTCTACATTCTTCCACTCTTGAGTGCCACCAGCCTTTTTATCCAAGACTTGCAGTTTCACATGTTTTGTACTTAGATCTACTTTATTGCCATTCGCATCCAAGGCTTGGATTTCTTTATTAAATTTCACTCGGAATTGCTCTGGCGATTCCACGGATACAGTAGCAGTCGGAACTGCCTCGTCAGCAGTTACCGCAAAGTCAAGAGACTGGCTGCTAGAGATATTGTTAGGGTCTGTCAAACCAGCAAAGTCATAGATATTTGAAAGCTGAATGGAGTGAGTCCCCGCTTTCATGAAGTCTTTCGTTTTGATGGTTAAGATGTCTCGTTTATCTTCAAGTGTTGCAGGGTTGAAATCACCAAATTTTGATTCGTCCTCATCAATTTCAATACGTTCACCATCAATTGAGTATTGAGCTTTGGCAATTGATTTGGAGAATTTCACCACCACTGTTTTCAAATCTGATGCTTCAACAGATGTAGCCTCAGGCATACGAGTATCTGAAAGAATAAAGTCTTTCGAGATCACTTGATCGCCAATATTACTTGGCTGAGTGATTCTTACATATACTTCTTTGTTATCCTCTAAAGCGTTATCCAACAAGTTTACACTTTTAGCGAGAACAATCTCAAGCGCTTGAGAGTTTCCGGATACTGGTTTCAAACCAAGAACTTTCTTAAGCGTACCTTCAGCAAAATTAGCATCCTGAGACACTTCGATTTTTACGCCTTTTTTAAGTTCCAAACTGCCGTCAGCGCCAACATTGAATTTCTTAGTCTTTTCGTCGTAAACTCCGAAATCAGCCACTGTTACATTTTTATTAAAGAACGCAGTAACACGATCGGCCTGATTAGAATTTACCTGAACTAATGCTGGTTTTACATCAGGATCGACTTCACCTTTTTTCAGTACGATGTTTACGTTCTTTGTTCCCACTACCTCACCAATCAACTCTTTGTAGTCACCAGATGCTTCGATGATTTGCGCATCAATTTTTGATACAAGATTTTTTTGGCTGAAAACAGAAGTCAAAACTACGGATGCCTCACCTTTTTGGACAGTTACACGATTGTTAGCCAGGTCTCCATAAGTTGCGCTAAATGCAATAACTACGTCATTAGCATTTATATCAACTTGACGTGTAACTTTATCGATTAATTTAGCCGTGAGAACAAGGTTATCTGCTCCGTCAGCGAGAAGTTCATCGCCTGGGGAATTAGTTGTGATCTCCAAATCGTATACATCTGTTACAGGAGGAGTTTTGAACTTGCTTTCTGGCAAATCATACGGTTTACCATCAACCAGGACACCCTTTGCAACAATCGCGTACTCGGTTGCGTAATTCAGGCCAGATACAGCCAATGTTACAGTTTTCTTGTCATCACTCAACTGGGTATTGTTAACAACTCCTCCAGCAATCGTGAAGTTTTCTGGTTTGACGGCATCAACGGCTTTGTTAAATTTCAGTTCAATTTTTGTTTTTGAAATCGCACAAACCCTTACTCGAATTTCGAATTGTTGATCACTTTTAAAATTGTAGGATTTTCAAAGAGTTTGACGTACGTCTGTTGAAATTCCATTTGTAGAAAAAAGCAATATGGAACTTACTTATTTCTAAGGATTGCTTTTCCACCTAATATAGAAATGATTGTAGCCAAAGGAATGAAATCCATTGGAAATGCATTAGTTATCTTTTTTAGGCTGGAGTATAAAGGATTTGCGCGGATAAGTAGAGATTACTTGAAGTATGATAGAGCGAGCTAGCGATGTTTCAGAAAACAGTATGTTGATGGTTGATTCCAGTAGTCCCTATAGTACAACTTATATCGCAAAATCTTTTGTTTTTCATTTGTTGACAAACTGGCACTAGAAATCAGTGTCCAAATTGCCAATATATGATAAATTTATAATTATGTGAATCAAATACATTCTTAATAGAAAGAGGAGAAGGGGTTTGCGAAAGGAGAGGATGCAGTTGTTTTGGAAGCAGTGCAAATGGTTGCTGGTCTTTGCTCTCATAATTAGCATGGTCGTTCCGGCTGTCGGGACAGCAGAGGAATCGAATACAGGTGAGGGAAATGTAGAAGCGAGCAGTTCAGCGGTGCATGTTCCAACCATCGTGGTAGCATCGGCGGATGATCAGTCGATTGCGTATCGCAGCGGTGATGAAGCGAAGGAAGATGTACAGGTCACCATAGCGAACGAGGCCGCGTTTGAATACTCGATTGCGTGGACAACCAGGTCACCGTACGGCAAGCCGACACATGCCAAAAGCGAGCGGGTGAGCCGCGCCAGCTCAATGTCTCCGGTGAGCGTTACATTGGCGGGCAATGAGCAGGGCATTCCCGTCAAGTACACGGTGACGGCGGTAGACAAGACCGATTCAACCCGTACAGCCAAATTCGAAGTGATCGTTGCGAAACAGCAGCCAACAGAGTCGGAACAACCGATTGGTGAAGAACCTGGATCGCCCGAGACACAAGCGCCGGACACGGCAGGTTCAGGAACTCAACCGGCTGGTCCAGGCACATCGGGACCGAAGCGTACGACACAGGCTGTGACAGCAGCGCCGATCGTGTATGCTGTGCCAAAAGGCGATTTGTCCAAAAAATATGATGGTCCAACTGTTGCATTTGGTCGGGCTGCTCAGGTATATATGCAGGGGGCAGCCGGGCAGACACTTACCTATACCGTAACTGCCGAAAGTAGCGGGGATTTACTGAATTCCGATGAAATAACAGCTGGGGCAGATGTGCCGAAATCGGGGTACATTGAGTTAGTAGGGACGCAGGATGGGGGGAAGGTGACCTACACAATTACAGTCACCGCACCAGCTCAAGGAGATAGTCCTGCAACCACAACCCCATTTACATTAATCATCGACAAAACCAAACCTGTTGTGGTGGAAAGCCTGCCTGCGGATGGTGCCACCGATGTCGATTTCAATACCAGTCAGCTGACAGTGCGTTTTGATCGTCCTGTTGAGCAAGTCAGCGGCGGACAGATTAACAATAACGTCGTCAACACGCTGTTTACTTTGACGCAAGGAACCACTCCTCTCGTAGCGGGGAGAGATTACACGGCGACGTGGGCGGATAATACGATTACCATCAAGCCTGTGAATCCACTCGTCTCCAAAGGAAAGTACACGATCGAGATAAAAGGCGAGCTAGTAAAGGCGAAAGACGTCGTGTATGGTCAGCCGAACGTCGCGAAGACGATTTCCTTCACGGTGGCCGAAGACAAGACACCTCCTACGGCGACTTTTTCACCGCAGGATAACAGCGTCGATGTGCCTACATCGGTCACTCCGACGCTTACATTTAGCAAAGATGTCACATATGCTACCGGTGCAGCGATCCCGCCAAGCAACGTGACAGGATTAGTGGATTTAGTCAGCGGGGGAACCTCCGTTCCGTACAGGGCCACGTACAATAGTGCGACGCGTGTGCTTACGGTGACGCCGAATAGTCCGCTTTCGCTGGGTGTACAGTACACGCTCATCCTGAAAGATAAAGTGGTCAAGGACAAGGCCGGAAATTTGAACGGACAAGGGTCCAGCAGTTTTACGACGATTGATGATACGTTACAACCGAAAGTCAACAGTGCTGTACCGGCGAACAATGCGACGAATGTGGACAGAGCCGACAGCATCGTCATCAAGTTCAATAAAAATGTATATGTCGCAGCGACGAAGCAGCTGCTGTCGGCAAGCAATGCGTCATCTGTCGTTTCGCTCAAGACCGAAGCAGGGGCTGCTGTTCCCTATCAGGCAACGTACGATTCGGCTACGTATACGCTGACCCTCAAGCCTGCTGCGCTGCTGCAGCCGTCGACGACGTATAAACTCGCGATTGACGACAAAGCACTTGCCGATTTGAAGCCGAACTATTTGCCAGCGTATTCGCTAACGTTCAAGACGCAAGCGGCAGACACAACCCCGCCAGTCGCAACACTGACACCTGCACACGGTTCGACGGGCGTACCGATTGCGAGCAGCTTGTCGATTCGTTACAGCAAAAAGGTGTACCTTGGCTCCAATCCCGGCCTGGTGGAGCTTAGCACCGCCAATGCTGCTACTGCGAATCTGTTTAATCTGACGGACAATCGCGGTGTGCGGGTGGCGACGACGGTTAGCTACAATCCGAATACGTACGTTCTGACGATTACGCCACAGACGAATTTGAACTATGCGACCAGCTACACCCTGACTGCCTATGCCAATAGTGTCAAGGATAGCTCCGGCAATAAAAATGCGACTGCTACTGCTGCATTTACGACGGTCGCCGACACGAATCCGCCGACCGCAGCGTTTACGCCAGCGTCCGGCAGCAGCAATATTCCGCTTAACAGCAGCATCGTCATTCAATTCTCCAAGCCGGTTACGCTGTTAAGCTCATCGTACGTGAATTACATCCTGCTGAAGGACAGTCAGACGAATGCGACGATTCCGTTCACGGCCTCCTGGGCATCAGGGACGCAGCAATTGACGATTCGCCCGACGAGCGAGCTGCAGCCAGCCAGTGTGTACACTGTCACTGTCTTGCCGGGATTGGTTCGGGACAACAGCAATCTGGTCAATCAGCAGGCGTTCATGTACTTTATTACGGCTGGTGATTATGTCGCCCCAACGTTCACTGCAGTACCGGCGAATTGGGCGACAAACGTATCGATAGCAGAAAAAGTCTATGTAACGGTCAGCAAGCCAATCAGGCGGGCCAACGGAGATGAGATTACGAATGCCAATGCCGATCAGATCGTCCGCCTGGTCGATCAGAACGGGAATGTTGTCCAATCCAGCGTTACCTGGTCTGCCAGCCTGAAGAAGTTCACCATCGCTCCGGTGTATCTGCTTCGTCCTGAAACTGACTATTCCATTCTGATAAACGGGGGTGCGGTGAAAGATTCGGCCGGCAATACCAATATCAGCTTTACCTCGAACTTCCGGACGGTGATGGATGCAGGGCCGCCGATGATCTCGGCCAATCTGAACAATGGACAGACCAACGTTTCATTGACAGAGCCAATCGTCCTATCGTTCACCAAGAACGTTCTCCTGGCGAGTGGAGCGGCCCTGACGAATAGCAATGTCGGGCAAATTATTGCGCTGAAAGATGATAAAAACAGCCAGGTAGCGTTCACAGCCACCTGGGATTCCCGGAATTTGGCCGCGACCGTTTCCCCCAAGACAAAATTGTTGCCGGGTAAACGGTACACGTTATCCGTAGATGCCGGGAAAGTAAAGGATGCCAACGGGAATAAAAACAATTCCTTTACCCTGACCTTTACGACGATTGCTGCCAATGAACAGGTTACAGTCATTTCCAAACCGCTCAATGGAGAAGACAAGATTCCGCTCGATACGGATGTCAATCTGAAATTTAGCAAGCCGGTCAAGCTGGCCAACGGTCAAAGCCTGACCAACGCGAATGTAGGCTCGCTCGTTTCGCTGAAGAACAGTAAGGGAACTGCCGTCAAGTATCGGGCGGAATGGAGTGAGGATGAGCGGATTCTCTCCTTGCATCCATCGTCCAATCTGGCGAGAAACGAGTCATACACGATCTATCTGCCCGCCGGTGTGCTGATTGATGCCTACAACAATGAAGTACCTGCCTATGTAGCCAGCTTCTCGACAGAGCGGGACGCGAGCTTGCCTGTCATCCAGTCAGTGCCGGCCAATGGCGATGAAGAAGTGGCCGTGACGGAGCCGATTCGTATCGTCTTTGATCAGGATGTGACGTTGAGCGGAGGGAAACAGATTCTCAATTCGACGCTTGGCAAGTATGTCAAGCTGTACGACGAGAATTTCAAGGCCGTCTCTGCTAAATACTCCTGGGATGCGAAAAAGCGTGTCATCACCATCACGCCGAGAGCGATGTTGAAAATCGCCAGCAGCTATACGGTCAGAATTGAGCCGAAGGTATTCTATTCCAAAGACAAAAAAGGCAATGCCGGATTTGTCGCTACCTTTGATACCGTCACCCAGGCTCCGCCGATGAAGATTACGACCAGTCCAAAGGACGGTGCCACCAAGGTGCTCATACGCGCCAGCCTTAAGGCGACATTTGATATGGATGTGACCCTGGCAAACGGTACGGCTATTACAAACACAAACGTCGTTGAGGTGATCAAGCTGCTCGACAGCGCCGGCAAGCCGGTTCCGTACACGGCCAAGTGGAGCAAGACGACAAAGACGATTACGCTTGAGCCGAAGCTGCGGCTGCTCAAAAAGAGCAAGTACGTCATGGTGATCCCGGCAGGAAGCTTTAGCAATATCTCGGGAATCGTCAATGACGAGCTGCGCGTCAGCTTCGAAACAGAGGAATAATTCAGCGGAAGACCTTACTCGTAACGTGAGTAAGGTCTTTCCGGCTTCCGCAGCGCAAATTATGCAGATTGGCACATTGCGCTCTGCTTGTACCGGAACTTTTTGCATGTTCATTCGTATAAGGTATTATAGTCAATTCAAGTCTTTCTGGACAGCATTGGGAGCGTTGGCAGATTGCTAGCAATTTTTGCTTGCCCGCACGAAATTGTGCTATAGTGAAAGACGTATAAAAAAACGAACGTTAAAGATTGGGGAGTAAACGATGATATCTTTCATTAAAAACTGGCTGGGGAAAGAAACGACGAATACGGCAGAAATAAAGGAAGATATCAAGGAGGAGTCGGTATTATCAGCTGCTGACATCCCTTCTGAAACGCAGCCAGAGAGTGCACAGCCGGATCAGGACCAACTGAAAGACACACCGCTCTCGCTTCATCCGCTCTGGGAAGAACAGTTGAACGCCCAGCAAAAATATGCCTTGTCATTCATGGTTGCAGATTTGCCGCCGATCGCTGTCGATAATGTCGCATTAGCAGGATTGCGTCTCCTGCCTCATGAAGCTGGAATAGAGGTTACGGCTTTTGTGCGTAATGGCTTGCCACGGCCGATCCGCTTTGAGAAGATGAATCTGCTTGTACTGATTGGAGATAATGAGCTGTTTTCCCGTCAAGAATTCGACATGGACGAGATCGGTGAAATTCCGCCGTTTCATGCGCGTCCGTGGAGCTTCGTGTTTAAACGGGAGAATTTCCTGAAGACTGATGTACTGCTGAATAATTGGAAGCTCGCCTTTGAGCTGGCACAGAAGAAAATGGTGCTTCCGCAGCAGTTGGAGCTGGAAGAATCCTGGATCAAGGCGCTGTCTGATGAGCAGAAGAACGGCTTGATCCGTCTCGCTCAGACGCTTCCGCCGATTAAACCGGGTGAGGTCAACGTGCAGAGCGTACAGGTGAGCAAAGCGGCGGATGATTCCCTGCGTGCTTTACTGCTCATTCGCAATGGCGCCAATCAGGCGCTGTCGTTCGAATCGCTGCCGTTGGCTCTCTTCGATGCGAATGGTGAAAAAGTGGCGGAGGGCGTGTTTCAGTTGAATGGCTTGACCGTGAACCCGGAGACGAGCAAGCCGTGGCTGTTTATTTTCCCCAAGGAGAGCATCCGAAAAGCCGATGCCGACCTGTCGCGCTTTAAAGTCGCTGCAATCGAGGGATAACTTTGGCAAACCGAGGGTAGCTTTACCATCGGGGATTCGCTTGTGCTGTGATATAATGAAAAAGACACAACGGGGGCAATCAGGCCGGCCGCATGTGCACAATAAGGAGGTACCTACATGTTTTCCTTTTTAAAGAACTGGTTTCAAAAGGACCAAGATCAGCTGCGTCCTCTGGAGGAACTGAAAAAAGACCTTCAGGAAGACCTTGGGGATGTTTCCGGACCGATGGAAACGATCCTGGAAGCGGTCAAACGCGATAGGGTCATTACCGAGCTCTCGCTGCATCCTGATTGGGAAAGCCAGCTCGATGCCGAAAAAAAATATACACTTCGCTATTTGCAGGAAGAATTGCCGCCCATGTTCCCGGATACGATCGGTGTGGCCGGGTTCAGTCTCGTACCGGAAGATCACGGTGTTACTGTCGCATTGTTCTTCCGCAATGCCACAGAGCGTGTCGTTCGCTTCGAGAATGTGACGCTCTCGATTTATCTCGACGAGAAAATGTTTGCCAAGTGTCGGTTTGATGTCTCTGCGACGGGGCCAATTCCTCCGGGTACGAGCCGTCCGTGGGAAGTCTTTTTTCCTGAGGAGAGCTTTGCAGGGGAAAATATGCTGTTTACCCGCTGGAAAGTGAAGATGGACTTTGGACCGCGCACACACGTCTGGCCAAAACATCTCGATTTGGATCCGCAAATGGAAGAGCGAATGACTGAAAAGCAAAAAGAACGCTTGTTCCAGATCGTCAACCGCTTGCCGTCCCTACAGCCAAATGAAATTGAAGCGAACTCGTACGATATTGGCAGAACGGCCAAAGGCGACATCGTCGTAGCGGTTCTGTTCCGCAATGCAACCATGCAGGTTTACGCACCGCCGAAATTGAAAGCGACGCTCCGCGATGAAGCCAATGAGGTGATTGCCAGCGGAACGCTCGATACGACCAATCTGAAAGTACGTGCGGGCACAAGTCAGCCGTGGATGTTTGTGTTCCCGAAAAATATTTTGAAAAAACCGAATGCCAAGCTGTCTGGCTATCATTTGGAAGTAAAAGAAGTGTAACGCTTCTTTACGGGATATAGGAGGTTGACTGGATGAGCTGGTTATTGGAGAATTTGTTTGGTTCCAAGGAAAGCCTGGAACAGGTAAGAGAAGACATTCACGAGCATTTGCATAAAGAGAGCTATATCGGCATCTCCGGCATCGACAACCCGGAGCAATCCGCCACTCGTGTAACCCCGGCGGATCTGGAGCTGAATTTATTCGGTCCGTGGGGACAAAATCTGGAGGAAGTGGAGACGGAGCTGCTTCAGCTGATTCATGACGAGCTGCCTCCCGTTGTCCGCGATGAGGTGGGAATTCTCCCCTTCTTCACGAATACGCTCGCAGACGGCTATCTCGTGCTTACGTTTATCCGCAATGCAAGCTCGCGCGACATCCTGCTGAATCAATTGCCGCTGGCGCTTGTCACGCCGGATGGCGAGGTTGTCGCGAGGAAGACGTTTGACATGATCGCTTTCGGACCGATTGCCGATATGTCCAGCCGTCCTTGCGAATTCATGTTTCGCTGGAACGAATTCGACCGTATTCCCGAGGAAGAGGTACCGCTCTCTCTCGTATACGTGCCGCCTGTCCAGCAGAAAGCGGCTCCGGAGAAAGTCACGCATGAGGAAGGGCTCTCTGTCGAGGAAGAGAGCAAGTATCAGCAACTGCTCGGCGATCATCCGGTAGCCGAGGGACAGGTAGATCTGAAGGTGCTGGATATTTTGGCCGGAGCTGACGGCGGCTTGAAGGTCATCGTGCTGTTCCGCAATGGTCTTGATCGCAGGCTGGAATTCACGGAAGTGCCGATTCTCATCCGCGACAAGCAGGGGACAGAAGTCGCCACTGTCCAGTTCGGCATCAAAAATCTGCAGGTAGAGGCTAACGGTTCGCGCATTTGGGCGTTTTCTGTACCGGCAGATTCCATGAAGAACCCTGATATCGAACCGAATGACTGCACGGCTTTCATTCCGGAAGCGAAGCCAGAGCGTGAAACATTCACGATCCGGTCGAGCGGATTAATCCAGTAATTGCATGCAAACTGAACGGAACTCTCGCTGCAGCGGATCTGACGTGGCGAGAGTTTTTGTACATAACAGGAATAATTTGGGCGTATTGGACGATTGTACTACGCTTCTCCATTGGGCTATGCTAGAGTTAATAGGGATGAATCGGTATTTTACTAAACAGCCGGAGCGTTTTACTCGATAGAAATAATAGACGGGGATTTTGCGAAGTCCTTTAGAGAGAAAAACACCGATCCTGGTGAGCGGTTGATCGGGAGAGAAGGAGCGGGTTACGTGAAAAAGATTGTTGCAGTGTCGGTACTTGCCAGCATGATTGTCGGAACGACTGTTTTTGCTGCGGATAGCAGTCCTTTCGGGCAGTTCGGGACGTATGACAAGGTTGATCTGACGGTTGAAAAATTGCACGTGGAGAGCAAGGGCGTCATCATTGACGGAAATCTGTATGTACCGATGGATGTCCTGACCAAGCAGAATAAAGCGGCATATTATTACGACGCCAAATCGTTCCAAGCGTATCTGTTTTTTGGCGGAGGCAGCAATGACAGCGGCAATAGCCAGTCGAGGGCAGCGTCGAGCAACAATACATCGAGAAGTGCCATCGAAGACAAACTCATGGAGAGCATTCCGTATGACGCCAAAAATTACCACAGTGGCATGATGCGTCAGGATGTGATCAATATCGCCATGCTGGCCAAATCGCTGGCAGCCACTTCCGACGATTTGGAAAAGGCCGTCTTTGCGAAAATGTCGGGCAATATCAATCCGGATATGAAGCTGCTGCGCCAGCGCGTTTCCTATCGGACGATACCGTTTGATGTCATGAGCGACCGGATGGAGGTGCTGGCGGACGAGCTGGGCCGGCAATCCAAGCCGTTGGGCACCACATATAAACGGCGAATGAACGACGTCATTGATTATTTAAGAGACGCGGTCAGGGACAAGGAAAAAGCACTCGATGCCCTGGAGGATTGGCTAGACTCGTCGGACAAAGATGATCTGCAGGATTACCGCGACTATGACAAAGACGCGAACAAGAACATCGACAAGGCGTTGAAGTACTTGACGGGAGAATCCACTTCCGGCAGCTCGAATACAGACAATCTGAAGGCGAAGATCGATGAATGGCTGAAGAAAAAAGGCACCAAGTAACCGATAGCTCTATACCCTTTGTCGCAATGTAAAGGATGGCAAAAGGGGGGAGGCAGAAAAAAACGATGAACTTTAGAAAATGCCTGTGGATTCTTGTTCTTGTTGGTATGCTTTTTTCAAGCCTGGTCCAAGCAAGCGCTGTACAAGCGGCTGAGGTTGTTAATGACAAGTATTTTCCCAACCAGACGTACCTAAAACAGATCAAGGCAGACAAGGCATGGAGTCTTTATAACAGCAATACCGACATTACCATTGCTGTCCTCGACACAGGCGTAGACACGGACCATCCGGACCTGGCAGCCAACCTGCTGCCCGGTGTCAATTTGGTCAAGCCGGGCAAGCCTCCGGAGGATGATAATGGTCACGGAACCGCAGTGACCGGCATTCTCGGCGCTGTGGGCAACAATAAAATCGGGATTACGGGCGTTTTGTGGAATGCGCGGATTCTTCCCATCAAGGTGCTGGATAGTCAGGGAAAAGCCAATCTCAGTTTATTGGCGCAAGGAATCGAGCTGGCCATACAGCGCGGTGCGAAAATCATTTTGACCTCCGTCAGCAGCATGAGCTATTCCAAAGAGCTGGAAAACGCCGTGAAAAAAGCCGAAGCAAAAGGTGTCATCATCGTTGCAGCTTCAGGTAATGAGTCGGACCGGGTAGCGTATCCGGCTGCCTATCCGACTGTGATCTCTGTCGGGGCGGTTAATGAGAAAAACGTTCCACTGTACGAATCCAACTCCGGCCCTGAGCTGAATCTGATGGCACCGGGCTTGCGCATCTATACAACCGCCAGGGGTGGCGGGTACGCGCCGATTTCAGGTACGTCGGCCGCTGCCCCGCAGGTCGCCGGAGCAGCGGCGCTGATATTGGCCAAGCATCCTCAAATGACGCCGCTGGATGTACGGCAGCTGCTCTACCAGACGGCCGTGCGGCTCAGTGCGGAGGAATGGGACAAAAGGACCGGGTACGGACTCCTGGACGTCTACAAGGCGCTTCACACCAAGCCGGCAGTCGATTTCCACGAGCCGAACAGCACCCAGGCGACTGCCAAACCATTTCCCATAGAAACGGAACTGCGGGCATCATTGAGCGATGCCAATACGGTTGGCTGGTATTACATGGATGTGCCATACAACGGCAAGGTCACGTTGACTTCCGTCGTCAACTCCACCTTGTCCACGCCGATGGCCGTTACCTTTTTTATTGAGGACAAGCAGCCCGTTACCTACTATATGGCCAATGGCGACTCGGTTTCCGTCCCGAGCAGAGACGGCAGGATGTACATCAAGGTCGAACGAAGCTTCGGGGTCAACAATTTGACGTATCTCTTGACCAGTTCATTCGCCATCAGTCCCGACCGTTATGCGCCTAACCACAACATGGATACGGCCCGACCGCTGCCGCCGGGTAACCGAATCTCGATCAAGGGCAATTTCAGTGAGCCGGGAGAGCGTGATTGGTTTTCCTATTACGTGCGTGAAAACGGCAAGCTGGATGTGACGCTGAGTGTCGATACGAAGCGGATCGATCCGGTTTTGACGATCGGCAAGCAAGGGGTAGGGATGTGGCCGGAGATTGACAACGGTACACTCAAAGACCCTACAGAGCGTGCCACGCTCGAGGCCACTCCAGGCAAATACTACATCCGCGCCCATGAATACTGGGGCAATGCCGTAAATGGGGAATATCAGCTCGATGTCGTCTTTACGCCGGTGAAAAAGGATCCGAACGAACCGAATGACACGTATCAGACGGCGACGCGATTAGGCAATGGCTCGTTGATGACCGGAACCATCTCGAGCAAAAACGATTACGACTGGTTTCAGTTTGATGTCGATGCGGACTCTTACGTAACGATCCGGGCCCCCTTCATTCCTGTCAGCTCGGGCTTTACCCTCGCTTTGTACAACAGCGAGACGATGAATTACGCGTTGGTTCAGGAGCCGGATGTGGCCCAGCTCTCCAATGAAGGCAAAAACATCGTCGAGATTCGCCTTCGCCCTGGCAAATACTACATCCGCTTGAACAGCTACATTCCGATTATCTACGATTATTACCGTTTGACGATAACCAGAGAGCGGCTTGTGAGTGGCTATCGGGATATTGAAACGCACTGGGCTCGCAATGAAATTGTCCGGCTGAGCACGAAAGGCATCGTCAGCGGATTTACCGATTATACGTTCCGCCCGAATGCATCGGTGACGAGAGCGCAGTTTGCCACCATGCTGATCAATGCGATGAAGCAGAGCGGCGTGAATACCGGTACGGCGGGCAGCAATCCGTTCCGTGACATCAACGGCAGCCACTGGGCGTACAATAGCATGCTCCAGGCGTACCAGCTCGGCATCCTCCAAGGCTACCCGAATCAGCTGGTGAAGCCGAATAATCCGTTGACCCGGGCCGAGATGGCCCTCATGATTGCCCGTGCCAAACACTTGCTGCTGTATGAGCGCAGCTATTCGTCCTATCGGGATGTAGCCAAAGACAACTGGGCGTCTCCGGCGATTGAAGCGCTTCGCTCACAGGGCTGGGTCAGCGGCTATGCCGGCGGTACGTTCCGTCCGCAAGCGTATGCGACCAGAGCCGAAATGGTGGTACTATTAACCAAAGCCTACAGGCTGTAAGGCAAAGAGGAGGAGCATCGAGACATGAACGGTACAACAGTTAAGCGATTTGTGGCAGTTGCCGCCGTAGGATTGACCATTTTTGCGACGCAGGCGTTTGCAGATAGCTATGGGCAGGGCGTTCCCGGCTCGACGGACGATCCGGTGGTGACGAAGAGCTACGTCGACCAGCAAATCCAGCAAATGCAAGGCGGAGGTGGCGGCGGCGCGGCGCGACTGGTGGTCGAGGAGCTGAAGCCGGGACAGACGATGTATGGCTTCGAGGGAACCGAATTCATCGTCCGCACCGGACAAGTCGTCTCGGTGCCAGGGGTTAACGGCGACGGGCTGACGGACCTTACGGCAGGGGCCGATTTGCGGGCCGGAGCGCCGGTCGAAGCTAACCACCTGATTTTGATCGCACGCTCTGATTCCCGCGGGCTGCGGCTTGCTCCACAGTACAGTGGAGTGGCCCATGTCATGATCCGCGGCAGCTACGAGATAAAATGAGATTGACAGCACGTATAAAAAAGATTATTCTATAATGCGTAATGGATACTCTTATCCAGAGCAGGCGGAGGGACTGGCCCAATGAAGCCCGGCAACCGACTTGAGCGGTGCTAACCAGCAGGATGGCTTGCCATTCTGGCCGATAAGAGGTTAGGGAACGCATACAAAAAGCACCTTTTCCTCACAATGAGTAGGAAAAGGTTTTTTTCTATGGTTATGACCGTTAGCGGTCAGCAAAAAACGGCACGTACCGTTTTTTGACCACCCGATTCACTGATTCGGCTGCCCCAACTTTTGCACGGAGATAAAAGGAGGTAGAATCATGGCATTACAAAAAGGACGTCGTTTGTTCACTTCAGAATCTGTTACGGAAGGACATCCTGATAAAATCTGCGACCAGATTTCAGACTCTATTCTGGATGCGATTTTAGCAAAGGACCCTAATGCCCGGGTGGCTTGCGAATCTTCTGTGACAACCGGACTTGTACTAGTCGCAGGAGAAATTACAACCAGTACGTATGTTGACATTCAAAAACTCGTCCGTGAAACGATTCGCGGCATTGGCTACGACCGCGCCAAATTCGGCTTTGATGCCGATACGTGCGGCGTCATTACAGCAATTGGAGAACAATCTGCCGATATCGCCCTGGGCGTGGACCAGGCCCTGGAAGCGAAGGAAGGCACAATGACAGACGAGCAAATCGAAGCGATCGGCGCTGGCGACCAGGGCTTGATGTTTGGGTTTGCCTGCAACGAAACGCCTGAGCTCATGCCGCTGCCAATCAGCATGGCGCATCAATTGGCACGCCGGTTGACGGAAGTGCGCAAAGACGGTACGCTGCCATACCTGCGTCCTGACGGCAAAACGCAAGTAACCGTGGAATACGATGGAGACAAGCCGGTTCGCATCGATACGATCGTTATCTCCACCCAACACGCTCCGGAAACGACATTGGAACAAATTAAAGCGGACTTGACCGAGCATGTGATCAAACCGGTCGTTCCGGCGAATTTGCTCGATGAGCAGACGAAGTACTTTATCAACCCGACAGGCCGGTTTGTCATCGGTGGCCCTCAAGGCGACGCAGGCCTTACGGGCCGCAAGATCATCGTCGATACGTACGGCGGCTACGCTCGTCACGGCGGTGGAGCATTCTCCGGCAAAGATCCGACAAAAGTTGACCGCTCCGGTGCGTACGCCGCTCGTTATGTGGCGAAAAACATCGTAGCCGCCGGCCTTGCCGACAAGTGTGAAGTACAGGTGGCCTACGCGATTGGCGTAGCGCAACCGGTATCGATCAGCGTCGATACATTTGGCACGGGCACCATTTCCGAAGAGAAGCTGGTAACGCTCGTACGCAAGCATTTTGATTTGCGTCCTGCCGGAATCATTAAGCAGCTTGATTTGCGTCGTCCGATCTACAAACAAACGGCGGCATATGGTCATTTTGGCCGAAATGACTTGAATGTGCCGTGGGAGAAAACGGACAAAGCAGAAGAATTAAAGAAGGATGCTGCTGCACTGGCGTAAGATCACCAATCAGGAAAGAGGAATGCTTAGGCATTTCTCTTTTTTAGGTTATTCTATGCTTCCACTCTGAACTAACGATGCGAACTTTTAATTCATACTGAAATACAAATAAAGGAATTTGTACCTATTTGTCGAAAAGTATAGTGTAGATAAAGGAGGATTCTCCGTTATGCAGAAGAAGGCATCCTTCTTGCTGAGCTTTTTCATTATGCTTGCGATTGTTTTGGTTGGCGGATATTTTTGGGGGCAGAAATATCCGGAAAAAATTACGGAAAAGTTGCATGAATATGCACCTCCTGTAACGTCTAAAACTACACAACCGCCTAGTAGCGATGCTGTGATGCAAAAGGAACAGCAGGAAGCGAACAAGCAGCCGGGAAAGAAAACATGGTATCGCGATCAAGTGGTTGTTTTAATGTACCACCATATATCGGATGAAAAAGAACGAACCTATGTGCTCAGTCCCAACGAGTTTGAATCGCACATGAGTTTTTTGGCGGAAAATCAATTCAACCCGATCAGTCTTGCCGAGTTTTTGCGTTTTGTCGATACGGGTGTTCTGGTCAAGGAAAACGCTGTGTTGATTACGTTCGATGACGGTTATGAAAGCTACTACACTGAAGCGTGGCCGATTTTGCAGAAATACGGCTTTCCTTCGACAAATTTTGTCATTGCCGGTCGCTTGCGCGATTCCGTTGAACGGAAACGGGAAAACATGATTACGCCGCTTTCTTTGCCGCAAATTCAAGAGATGCTTGCTACTGGACTTGTAAGTATTGGCTCCCATACCTACAGTCTTCATGATCAGAAACAGAAAAACGAGTGGGGTGAGCTGACGCCAGATACGGCACCTGTCTATTTGGAAGACTTGAACCGATTGGAGGAGGACCAGGAGTATCGCAATCGCCTGTACGTAGACTTTACCATGTCACGCGTCGCTTTAGCCGGCCTGGACAAGAAGCTTCCGGCGATTCTGTCGCTGCCGTTTGGATTCAGCAATGTGACTGTTACCGAAACGGCGAAGGAAGCAGGCTACAAGTACGTCTTTACCTCAAGGCCCGACGTCGTCAAAAAGGGAGTCAACCGGTATGAAATCCCCCGCTATGATGTCGGGATCCATGAGATCGACGTGGCGAAGCTGAAAGAACTGTTTGCAGCTGTAAAGTCAAGCTTTTGAGGAGTGCTGTTCATGAGCCAGAGGATTGATGTGAGTCTTTTGGATGGGGTCATTAAAAAGACGGTGAAAACGGTCGAGTCGAGCAAGAACCAGATTTTTGAAATCTCTGAAAATGCCCGCCGTGAAAGCAATGCGATGAAGCTTGAGATATTGGGGATTCGTGACGAAATTACAGCTGTTATTGACCGTGTCGATATGCTTGAATTAAGCTATCGTAAGGCGCGTTCCCGTCTGGTACAGGTAAGCCGCAATTTTCATAGCTTTTCTGAAGAAGATATTCGTATCGCGTATGAAGAAGCCAATCATATTCAGATTGAGCTGTCGATCTATCGCGAGCGGGAAAACAACCTGCGCAAGCGGCGCGATGAACTGGATCGCAGGCTGCAGAATCTGGAAGAGACGATTGCCAAAGCCGAGACGCTCATGACCCATATCGGGGTTGTGCTTGGCTATTTGACAGGTGATTTGAGCAAAGTGGGAGAAGCGCTGGAAACAGCAAAGCAGCATCAACTGATGGGTTTGAAAATTATCCAGGCACAGGAGGATGAGCGAAAACGGGTTGCCAGAGAAATTCATGACGGACCAGCCCAATCGATGGCCAATGTCGTGCTACGCACGGAAATCGTCGAAAAGATGTTAAAAAATGATCGCATACTTGAAGCGCAGATGGAGCTGCATGAACTAAAGGAAATGGTTCGCTTCAGCCTTGCTGACGTCCGTCGCATTATCTTTGACTTGCGCCCAATGGCTCTTGATGACCTGGGGTTAATCCCGACCATACAAAAGTACTGTCAAACTTATGAAGAACGTACGGGACTGACGGTAGAGGTAGTCGTCTTCGGCAAAGAGCAGCATCTGGAAAGCTCTGTGAAGGCGGCCTTGTTCCGACTGGTTCAGGAATGTCTCAATAACGTGCAAAAGCATGCGAAGGCGCGGTTTGTTCAAGTAAAGCTCGAGTTCCAGCAAGAGCATATTTTTATCGTCGTGAAGGATGACGGTGTCGGCTTTGTCGTCTCTGACGCCAAAAGCGGGGAATCTTTCGGCATTCTCGGCATGAGAGAGCGAACACAATTATTAGAAGGAAAAATGGAGATTAGCTCTGCCCCAAAACAGGGTACAAGAATATTATTCCAGATTCCGATCAAACGGTAAGACGACATCCCCCAAAACCCTACTAGAGGAAGGTGAGATAATGGAAAAACAAAAAGAGAAAATTAGCATTGTATTAGTAGATGACCACCAGTTATTTCGCGAAGGTGTCCGGCGAATACTGGAGATGGAAGACGACTTTGTCGTCGTTGGGGAAGGTTCTGATGGATCGGAAGCTGCCCATCTGGCAGAAATACATAAACCGAATGTGTTGTTGATGGACATCAATATGCCGAATGTGAACGGAGTTTCCGCCTCGGAAGACGTTATCGAGGCAAGCCCGCAAACACGTGTCATCATTTTATCGATTCACGATGACGAAGGGTACGTCTACCGCACTCTGCGTTCCGGTGCTTCCGGATACCTGTTGAAGGAAATGGGCGGAACCGAGCTCGTCGAAGCAGTGCGCGTCGTCGCTCGCGGAGGCGCGTATATTCATCCCAAGGTAACTGGCAAATTAATTGATGAATTCCGCCGTTTAAGCGAACAGGAAGAATCGGCGGACCGCTCTGTAGGGATAGATGATTCCCATATGCTCGACCCGCGGATTATCGATACGCTGACCCGTCGGGAGCTGGAAGTGCTTCAGCTCATGGCAGAAGGCAAGAGCAACCGGGCGATTGGCGAGTACCTGTTTATCAGCGAAAAAACAGTGAAAAACCACGTCAGCAGCATTTTGCAAAAGCTGAATGTGCAGGACCGGACGCAAGCGGTTGTCATTTCGATTAAAAACGGCTGGGTGAAGCTCTGACAAAAGAATTCTTTGGAACGTTTTGCCCCTGAAAGGATCGCGACATCCTTGGAAGGCTTCAGCTGAAGCTTTTTGATACGTTTCACGGTACCACGTTTGCATGTTGCGGCATACCCTGTAAGAAGGGGGGGATGGCCGTGATTGAAGATTTGCTGGTGTGGTTGTTGGCGTCGTATGGCGCAGTTGCGCTCTTGCTTCCTTTGGCGACGAAATGGCTGAATACGCCAGAGGAAAGCAGCTATAGGCCCCTGATTCACTATCAGATTCTGCTGTTCAATTCGGAATTGTATCTCGAGGGCGTCGTCCGCAGGCTATCAATGGCATCGTCCGTCCGTGGCGTACCGATCTGCATTAGCTTTGTCGATTACGGCTCGACGGATGACACGTTGCGGATGATGAAGGTGTTCGAGCGGGAAACCCTGTTTTTGATACAGCCTGAGCTGACGGCTCAACAACCAGTCGTTATTGATTTAAGAAGGATATAACAAAAAGGATGAGAGCGATCAGAGCTCTCTTTTTTTATGCAACCGTGGGTGCGGTGGAGCCGAGACGGGAATCGCCAAGAAGAGAACACTCCGCAAGTGACAGCGCCCGAGGGAGTATTCAAGGCCGACTCCGCCTCCCCCCAAAAAGTGACGTGGGCCTTCGCAGCGTATTCCGAATACTTTTCGGGGACCCCAAGCCCCAAACGGAACCGCGCCCCAAAGCCACTCGCTTCGCGGCGGGAGTATCTCGAGGAAGATGATGTGGCGCGAAAGACGTTCCGTTTTTTTGGCTCCGTCTCGGTAGGCGCTGTCAAAAAGCTCCGCTTATCTCTTCTTGGCGATTCCCTGGCTGCATGTTTGTGGGTTGCTCAGGATGCTGAAAAGCGGTGGATTTTAGCGACTGTTGTTCTCGAACAAACGATAGTAATGCAAACGGCTTTCAGGCATATCTCTTCCTGTTAATTTCAAAGGTGCTGCCTTGAACATGACTTCTTAAGCAGATTCAGACAAGTCATTGCTGAATAACGAGTTAAGCCAAGTAGCTTATCGCACGTTGATTCCGCCCAGTTGCTCCGAGAGAGAAAAGAGGAATGGGCTTAAGGCCTTTGCGGCTTCGCCCAGGCGGAGCGGAAAAAACGGCACAGCTTTATAGACCAACTCTACGCTTGAATCATCTTCTTCGGAATTTTGGTCGACGTGCCGTTTTTGGAGTGTAGCCGGACAGTGTTAGCTTCCTTGCAAAAGCCGCAACGAACGTAGCCCATCCTCTTTTCTCTCTCCC
>CAMIVR010000083.1 GCA_946402065.1 uncultured Brevibacillus sp.
ACCCCCGACACCGGCAGCACCGGCAGCCGACTACAACCAGGCCTTGATGTATTTTAACCAGGAGCAGTTCAGGATTGTCGATGCGGCGACGGAACGGATTTTCCCCAAGGACGAACTGGGGCCTGGAGCCCGCGATTTGGGCGTTGCCTTCTTTATCGATCACCAGCTGGCAGGACAGTGGGGATCAAACGGCAGGGATTACATGCAGGGACCGTTTTTTCCCGGGGAAAAGACGCAAGGCTATCAAGGCCGCCTCAAGCGGAAGGAAATTTTTGATATCGCTTTGCGGGAGATGCAGAACTACAGCATGGAAACGTACAAGAAAAACTTCCCGGATTTGTCTCCGGAGGAGCAGGATGCTGTGCTCAAAGCGTTTGAGAACGATGAAGTCAAGCTCACGACGATTTCCGCCAGCGGCTTTTTCAAGACCCTGGTCAGTTCCACCCTGGAAGGCGTCTACTCCGATCCGCTGTACGGCGGCAACAAAAACATGGATGGCTGGAAGCTGAAGAACTTTCCCGGCAACCAGATGGCTTACACGAATGTCATCGAGCAGGAGAATTTTGTCAAGATGCCGCCCGTCAGCTTGAAGGATCACGTTCCCCACTAAGGGCTCGCGATGAAATTAGTTCCCGCTTTTGCTGGCAAAATATCAGCGGGTTTTTGATTTTTGTCAGCAAATTAGCGGAAGTTATTTCATCGCGATGCCTAACACATACGAGGTGATAGCATGGCTAAAAAACTGCCAAAAGTGGATGTTGTAATTGTCGGTGTCGGCTGGGCAGGTGGAATCATCGCAGCAGAGCTGACCAAAGCTGGACATACGGTAGTCGGATTGGAGCGAGGCAAGGAACGGAGAACGGAAGACTATTTCATGGTGCATGATGAGCTGAGGTATGCCCTGCGCTACGATCTGATGCAAGACCTTTCCCGGGAGACGATTACGTTTCGTCCCAATGAAAAAGTCCGTGCGCTGCCGATGCGCTCCTACGGGTCGTTTCTCCTGGGTGATGGGCTTGGTGGAGCTGGTGTGCACTGGAACGGACAGACGTACCGCTTTTTGCCATACGACTTTGAAATCAGATCGAAAACGGTTGAACGCTACGGCAAAAACAAAATTCCCGATGGGATGACGATCCAGGACTGGGGCATTACCTACGATGAGCTGGAGCCGTACTTTGACAAGTTTGAGAAGACGGCGGGAATCTCCGGGGAGGAAAATCCGCTGGGCGGAAAGCGCTCGGACAAGTACCCTACCCCACCGATGAAACAAACGCCGGCGATGAAAATGTTCGCCGATACGTGCAAGAAAATGAATCTTCACCCCATCATGATGCCGTCAGCGAACCTGTCGCAGAGCTATAAGAATCCGGACGGAATCGAACGGGCTGCTTGCCAGTACTGCGGCTTTTGCGAGCGCTTCGGCTGTGAGTACGGAGCCAAGGCGGATCCGGTCGTTACGGTTATCCCCGTCGCCAAGCAGACGGGCAAATTCGAAATCCGCACCCAATCACACGTCAGACGCATCCTCTACACAGGCAACAAGGCGACAGGCGTGATGTACACCGACGTAACGACAGGAGAAGATATTGAACAGCCTGCAGATATCGTCGTAATGACCAGTTATGTGTTCAACAATGCACGCTTGCTTTTGATGTCCAAAATCGGCAAACCGTACAACCCGGCGACCGGTACAGGTGTCATAGGCAAGAATTACGCCTATCAGGTGCTGAAAGGCGGAGCGGTCGGATTTTTTGAGAACAAGGAGTTTAACCTGTACGCAGGGGCCGGCGCGCTGGGGATGTCGATTGACGACTACAACGGAGACAACTTTGACCATAAGGACTTGAATTTTATTCACGGGGCCAACATCAGCTATACGCAGACAGGCAAGCGTCCGATCCAGAATAACGCCATTCCCAAAGGCACACCTACCTGGGGCAAGGATTTCAAGGCAGCTTCGCTTAAATACCACAACCGCACCCTGTCAGTCGGTGCCCAAGGCTCCTGCATGCCGTATCGCCACCATTTCCTGGACCTCGATCCGACGTACAAGGATGCCTACGGAGATCCGTTGATGCGGATTACCTTCGACTTTGAAGAGCAGGACCGCCAGCTGGTCAAATTCATGGGCGGCAAGTGCGAAGAGATCCTCAAGGGCATGGGAGCGGATAAAGTAGAAGCGACGACAGATCTAGGTCCGTATGACATCGTGCCGTATCAATCGACGCACAACACAGGCGGGGTCATTATGGGGGCGAGTCCCGATACGTCTGCAGTCAACTCCTACCTGCAGATGTGGGATATGGAGAACTTGTTCGTCATCGGGGCTTCTGCGTTTGCCCATAACAGCGGCTATAACCCGACAGGAACGCTGGGGGCGTTGGCGTATCGTGCTGCTGAAGGGATTCTGAAGTACAGCAAGAGCGGCGGCAGCCTCGTGTAAAGTGAAAAAAAGCGAAAAATAACCAAAAAATAGCCGGCTTCGCCCAAAGCGGATAGCCTGGCTATTTTTTTTAATCTGAGAAAACTAGTAAACACGGGGCTTACTATTAAGTTTGAGTGAACGACCAAACAAAAATTCTTGACAGATATGGCGAAAAAACATTTATAATATAAATCATACTAATATTTTTTCAATTTGGCTAATACGTAACGATCTGAGAAAGGGTGACCGCTAACTTTTATCGTATGGGTCTCACGCATTAAATGCAAGCTAATGATGTGTATTTTTCCAGGAACAGTAGCAGTCTCCAACAATTCGACATCGATGGGGGTATTTTAAATGGCATTCGCTAGATTAAACAAAAAAAGCTTTTCACTCATTTCGTTATCGCTCGTTTTAAGTATTAGTGTATTAGCAGGTTGTGGCAAGCAGGAGACTGCACCAACCCCAAGTACAGATAATGGTGCAGCAACCGGACCTACAGGTAAGGTCGTGATCACTACCTTTGGCGGAAAGTACGATGAAGTGTTTACCAAATACGTAAAAGAGCCGTTTGAAACAGCCAATCCGGGTGTTACAGTCGTGCTTGCTCCATATACCGGTATTGCCAAGCTGGCCCAGGGCGCCAGCAATGCGATCGACGTTGTGTCGCTCGACGATTTCGATATTATTGAAGCAGCAAACAAAGGCATGCTCGCACCATTGAAAAAAGAAGAGTTTGAGAACTGGGACAAGCTGTATCCGCAAGCGATCATGAGCGGACAGGACGGGACGACGTTCGGCCTTGTAAACGTATTCGGTGCCTGGGGAATCGCTTACAATCCGAAAGAAGTAGCGAAACCGGAATCCTGGAATGATTTCTGGAAGCCTGAAAACAAAGGCAAAGTAGCGCAAATGAGCCAGTGGATTCCGGACATCCTGATGACGATGAAAGCAAAAGGAACAGATCAGGAAAAAATGGATCCGGTATGGGAAGCATACAAAGCGCTGACGCCATCTGTTAAACAGTACTACACCTCGTTCTCTGCACCTGAATCACTCTTCTCTACTGGTGAAATCACCATGGCATCGTGGTTTGATGGCCGTGCCGAATCGTTGAAAGCGGCAGGCAAGCCGATTGACTTTGTCATTCCGAAAGAGGGCGGCGTATTGATTCGCAGTGCGATGGGAGTCGTCAAGGACAGCAAGCAGCAGGAACTCGCCCGCAAACTGATCGACTATACAATGAGACCGGAAGTTCAAGTCGGTTTCGCCAAAGAAATGTACTACGGCCCGACAAATACAACAGTAGAGCTGGATAAAGATCTGCAAGACAAAGTTGTATTCGGTAAGGAAAAAGTAGAGTCTCTGATTGCTCCTGATTGGAATCAGCTATTACCGAAGAGAGAGGAATGGTTGACGAAATGGACAGAAGTAACAACTCAGTAAGACCCGCGATTTCACTTCAATCCATCTCGAAGTTCTACAAAGACAATACAGTTATTGACAACATTAGTCTCGATCTGGGCGAGGGAGAGTTTCTCTCCCTCCTCGGGCCGAGCGGTTCAGGAAAGACGACGATGCTGCGAATGGTCGCGGGACTCGTACTGCCGGACAAGGGAAAAGTCATCCTCAAAGGCGAGGATGTCAGCTCCATCCCTCCGAATAAACGGAATCTCGGCATGGTTTTTCAGCAGTATGCGCTCTTCCCGCATATGACCGTGTGGGATAACGTCGCGTACGGGTTGAAAGCGCGCAAGCTGCCTGGGGCCGTCATCAAAGAACGGGTCGACAAGTATCTGGAATTGGTCGGCTTGCGTCACCTCGCCCAACGCAAGCCAAAGCAATTGTCGGGCGGACAGCAACAACGGGTCAGTTTGGCGAGAGCGCTTACAGTCGAGCCGGTCGTCATGTTGTTTGACGAACCGCTTTCCAACCTGGATGCGCGGTTAAAGGAACAAATGTTGCGAGAAATCCGAACGCTTCACAAAACGCTTGGCTTCTCGGCAGTCTACGTCACGCATGATCAAAACGAGGCGCTGTATCTGTCCGATAAAATAGCTGTTCTCAACAAAGGAAAAATCGAGCAGTTCGCCCCGCCGGAAGAAGTGTTGAGCAAGCCTGCATCGGCATTTGTCGCCGACTTCTTCGGGTTCACCAACCGCTGCGACAACGCAGTGCTCGTCGATGCCAGGACAGCCAAAGTGGGCGAAGTCGTCATACCGGTCGGCCACCTTGGCGAAGACAGCAAGCCGGGAGATAAGGGCAGCGTGCTGATGCGCTTCAATGCCGTACAGATTGCCGACTACAGTAAAGACGCTGCCGAAAATGGCAGCCACCACGCTCAGGCGACACCGGCAGAAGTGCTCGACAGCCGCTACCTCGGAGGAGAAACGGAAATCAAGCTGCGCTTGCTGCAAGCATCTGGTACAGAAATCACGGCAACATGCCCGCGTATGATCAGACCGCTGCCGGAAAACGGAACGAAGCTGTACGTATGGTTTGATCCGGATTCTGTCACGTTCTTTACGGAGAACAAAGGGGAACAAACACTATGACGAGACTGACCAAGTTTTACACCTTTGTCGGCTGGATAGCGGTTGTCTATATGATCCTGCTCTTCTTGTATCCGGTAGGGAAGGTATTGATGACGAGTGTCTGGCTACCAGGCGGGTTTACCTTTGATAATTACGTTAAAATTTTCTCGACGGACTTGTATTCCAAGGTATTGATCAAAACACTCTGGATTTCTGTCGTCAGTACGCTGATCGCTCTCGTAGTCGGCTACAGTCTCGCTTACTTTATCGCCAATCGCCCGTCGAGCCAGCAAGGGTTCTGGCTGATGGTTATCATATCACCGATGTTTATGAGTTTGACGGTCCGCTTGTTCGGATGGATGATCATGCTGAGCAAAGACGGATTGATCGCCAAAATCCTTCATGCATTTGGCAGTGATCGCGAACTCACCCTCCTGTTTTCGCCTACCGCGGTTATTATCGGGATTGTCCACTTTGTCCTTCCGTTCATCGTTTTGAACGTCTACACGTCGCTGAAACGGATGGAGCCGTCCTTGCTGGAGGCTGCGACCATGCTGGGCGCATCAGGCTGGAGAAAGTTCTGGACAGTGATTTTCCCTCTGTCGTTGCCGGGTGTGTTCTCCGGGGCATCGCTTTCCTTCGCTTTGTCTGCGAGTACGTTCCTCGTACCGGTCATGCTGGGCGGACCGAAGGACAATTTGCTGGCCAATATGGCGTACAATTCGATTGTAACCATTGGCAATCTGGGAATGGGGGCAGCGTTGTCATTCGTTCTGCTGATTATCGTAGTGATTGTGCTGATGATTTTAGGCAAGCTGGAGAGGAGGGGCCACATTGCGTAACAAGTGGAGCTGGTTGGGTTATCTCTACATTGCCCTGCTCGTTTGCTTCATTCTCGTTCCGATTCTGATCATCATTCCGGTGTCGTTCGGAAACGGCGACATGTTCAAGTTTCCGCCGAGTGGATTCAGCTTCGATGAATATGCTGCATTGGTGAGTGACGACCGGATTTTGTCATCCGTTTGGCTCAGCCTCTACATCGCCGTGATTGCGACGGTTATCGCCAGTATCGTCGGTCTGCTGGCCGCCTTGGGTATCGTAAAAGGGCGCCTGCCATTCAAAGGGCTGCTGGAGTCGTTCTTTCTCGGGCCGTTAATTGTGCCTCTGGTAACGACCGGAATCGGCTTTTTGATCATTTTCGTGCCGATGGGCCTGGTCGGTTCGCCGTTTAGCATCATCCTCGCCCATTCCGTGATCATTTGCCCGTACATCGTCAGAGTGGCCATCGCCAGCTTGCGCCAGTCCGATCCCGTATTGGAGGAAGCGGCTGTCGTCCACGGTGCAGGAACATGGTATACGTTTTACACAGTGGTCGTACCGCAATTGATCCCTGGTTTAATCACAGGGGCGATGCTGGCCTTCCTCGTTTCCCTGGATGAATACACGGTGACGATATTCCTCGCCCAGGCCAATACCGTGACCATACCGATTCGCATCTACCAATACGTGACATTCGACATTAATCCGATCGTGACTGCACTCGCCGGCGTCTTCGTCATCATTTCGGCGATTCTGATCGTCATTTTGGAGAAGAAGTTCAAGATTCACCGCTATTTGGAAATGTAGCTCGTACACGAAAACGGTTTTTTACAATTACATTCAATCATGGGGTGACTTACGGATGAAAAAGCGAAATTTCGGCATTTTAGGATTTCCCTGGGATGGGGGAGCTTCCTTAGGCAGACCGGGAGCACGATACGCACCAAAAGCAATCCGTGAAACCGCTCAATGGCTGCAAAACCGCATACAGGACCAGAAAGTATACAACGTGGAAAAACGCCAGCTGATTGACTTCAAAGAGCAGCAAATCGTCGATTACGGCGATATCGATATCGTCGCGTACAGCACGGAAGCGACGTTTAAAAACGCTGAAAACCGCGTGCTGGACATTTTGCGCGACAATGCCTTCCCGTTTATTCTCGGCGGCGACCACTCGATTTCGTATCCGGGCATCAAAGCGCTGCACGATCACACGGGCGGCAGAATCGGGATCATCCAGTTTGACGCCCATCTCGACCTCGTCGACGATTCTCCGGTACAAGGGAAATTCTCGCAAAGCTCGCAGATGCGCCGCGCCCTCGAACTGGAGCGAATCAAACCGCACAACATCGTGCAGATCGGCGTGCGCAGCTACAACTATCCTTGGTACGCCGAGTATCTGAAAGAATCGGGCATCGTGCAAATAACAGCCCGTGAAGTTCACGGAATGACCCATGAGGAAGTCATTAAGCGCGCTCTGGATGCGTGCAAAGACGTGGACTACATCTACCTGACATTTGACATCGACGTGCTTGATCCGGCGTTCGCGCCTGGTTCGGGGGCAAATGAGCCGGGCGGGTTGACACCCGTACAGTGCTTCTCGATTCTCGACGGCCTGTATCCGCATATTCATGCGATGGACATCGCCGAGGTCAATCCGCTTTACGATCATCAGGACGTGACAACAAGCATGGCTGCACGCGTTTTATTCGACTGTGCGACAGCAAGGGTTGGCATCTAAGCAAGAGAATCAAAAACTTCCGTGGCCTACAACGATACTTCTGGAGGTAGTTATGCAGTCTTTTCAACATTGGAATGAGCCGGGGAAAATTCGCACATTAGTCAACCGTCTGGTAGAAGTCCCCAGTATCTCGGGGACTACCGGGGAAATCAAAATGGCGGAAACGATAATCGAGATCGTCAAAGAGATCCCCTATTTTCAGGAGCATCCGGAATACATCATCAACATGCCTGTCGAAGGCGATCCGCTGAATCGCTACTCGGTGGGAGCCTTGTTCAAAGGCAGTTCGACATCCAAGAAAACAATCGTTCTGTTAAGCCACTTTGACACGGTCGGCATCGAGGACTTTGGCTATATGAAGCCGTACGCATTTCAGCCGGAAGTGTATACGGAGAAGCTCCGCACCGAGCTGTTTGATACGTTGGATGAGGAAGCCAAGGCCGACCTTAGCAACGAGAATTGGCTGTTTGGCCGCGGTGTGATGGACATGAAGGCCGGGCTGGCGATTCAGCTGGCCGTGCTTAGCGAGCTGACGCTGCAAGAGAACTTTGACGGAAACGTCCTGCTCCTGGCAACACCTGATGAGGAGAAGAGCTCCAAGGGAATGTTCGCGGCAATTCCGCATTTGAATGAATTGCGCGAGCAGTACGGATTGGAGTATACTGTCTGCATTTGCTCCGAACCGAACTTTTCCGCCTATCCCGGGGATCGCTCCAAGTACATTTACACCGGAGCGGTTGGCAAGCTGCTGCCGCTGATCCTCTGCGTCGGCAAGGAGACACATGCCGGCGAGCCGATCGAGGGTATCAATGCTGGCTGGATGGCTGCCGAAATGACCAACCGGATGGAGCTGTCCGAGGCGTTTGTCGACCGCGTTGGCGATGAGAAAAGCCCGCCGCCAACCTGCCTGAAAATCAGCGATTTAAAAGTTCAGTACGACGTACAAACACCGAGTCTGGCGTATATCCTCTACAACGTCCTGACCCTGACGCAGACACCGGCGGACGTGTTGAGCAAAATTACGCAAATCGCGGAAGAGTCGGCTGCGAGCATCTACGCAAAAGTGACACAGAAATACGAGCTGTTCAATCAAAACGATCGCCCGATCAAGGTCTCCCGTCCATCCGTCTACACGTACAGCGAGCTGTACGAGAAGGGTGTCAAGCAGTTTGGAGCAGACTTCTCCGAGAAGATCGATGCGACATTGACGGAAGGCATCCGCACCAATTTGGACAGCCAGAGCCTGTCTGTAAAAATCGCCGAGGAAATGGGCAAATTTTTCATCGAAGAAGCGCCATTTTACTTGATTATGTTTGCACCACCATACTATCCGCACGTTTATCTGGACGCAGATTCCGGCCAGGAGCGTTCGCTGCTGGCAGTCGTGGAAAAAGTTGTGAGGAATGCAGAAGAGTTGTATAATGAAGAAATCGATGTCAAGAGCTTTATGACCGGATTGTCCGATGTCAGCTACTGCCGGATTTTGAACCATAACGAGGTAGTGCCGACATTGGAAAGCAATATGCCGCTCTGGGCCAACCAGTACAACATTCCCATTGACGATATTATCCGCCTTAATCTTCCAACAATTAACATCGGTCCGTTCGGAAAGGACGCACATAAGCGTTCGGAGCGACTGGAGTTGGATTTTTCCACGAAGGTAGCGCCTAATCTGTTGAAAAACGCCATTTACTATGTGCTTTCAAAGGAATGATTAATACATGCAATCCCGCGATAATTTAGAGGTTCCAAAGGAAATCATCGGCAAGCGGATTCGTCAATTTCGCAGGGAAATCGGCTTTACCGTCGAGGAGCTGGCCAAGAAGGCAGGCGTCAGCCAAAGCATGATTTCTCAGATTGAACGGGGTCAGACGAACCCTTCGTTAGATACTTTGTGGAAGCTAAGTTATTACTTGGAGGTACCTGTATTTTCCTTCTTTAAAAATATCAATTCTTCCCAGGTGTACGTCACCAAGCGGGCTGAGCAAAAAGAAATGACCATGCTTCATCCGAACGTCATTTACCGCTTGATCTCCACTGGACTCGATCGCCGATTTGAACTGTTTGAGCTGATCGTACAGCCAGGAGAGGTCGCCCACCTGCCGCAGCTGGCCCACCAAGGTGAAGAGACAGGCTATATCATTCAGGGAGAGCTGGAAGTCGTCATCGAGGAAAAGACCTACTATCTCGAGACAGGTGACAGCATTCACTTCGACAGTAAGCTGCACCACAAGTTTCACAACCCTGGAGACAAGGATGCGATCGGCATCTGGCTGATGCTCCCGTCAGCTACTCACACGTAAACAGCAAAACAACCATCCCCTTGCGGTAGACGAAACGACTGTCAACCGGAGGGGATTTCTTATTATGGCGCAACCAACGTATCTTTTCACTTTTCGTATATTTGTATAAGCTATATATATCTACATAATAAGGGTGAGCTAAGGAGCCAAGCTACGTTGCCAAATAAGCTAAATCGAAATGAAAAGTGGAGAATTTTCGCGCGGAGGGAATATTCACATCCGTCTCAACGACTTCGGAACTTACGCGGAGATCACGGTTGCAGACGACGGCGTCGGGATGGATGAAGAAATGCTGCAGCGCATCCTCCTAAGGCAATCGAACGATCAGTCAGGAATTGGCCTGATTAATACGGATCTTCGCTTAAAGCGGCACTACGGCAGAGGTCTGCAATTCGTCAGCAAGCCTGGTGAGGGGACTTCGGTTTCGTTTATTGTCTATAAACATTACGAGGATTCGATGCTTGCTGATCACAGTCAGCCATCGGTGTGAACCTTCTCCAACTCGGTATCCCTTTGTTCAGAGGCACAAGCCGTTTTTCTGCCGATTGCTGCCGCAAAAGATTTGCCATTTCCCGTTCCATCACCCGTGATTGCGGAGTCGAGTAAGCTGGGTTGGCCAAGTTGTATTGTTCCAGCGGATCGGCTGTGAGATTGTACAGCTCGAATTCATCCGCTGCCACTTCCGATGGGGTGGGAGAGAATGTTGGATTGTCGAAGTAACGGGAGTACTTCCATATTTCAGCATGGCCGCCTGAATGAAACTCAGCGATGACCGTCTCTACGGAGTTCGGCTGGATGACAGAGTCGTAACAGCGGCCAAGTACCGACTGCTGGTAGAGACCCTTGGTCACATCATCGTCGGTCATGAAGTAGATGGGTCCGCCCGCACCCAGGGTGATGGGTCCGCCCACACCAAGGGTGATGGGTCCGCCCACACCAAGGGTGATGGGGTCACCAGCACCCAGGGTGATCGGCTCACCTGCGCCCTGGGGGACGTCTTCACCGAGAACGAGCGGCGCCAGATTCCGCCCCACCAACGGCCTCGCATCTGCATGGTCGCGCATCAACTGTAGCCGAATCCCTTCCGTATCAGCCCCAGCCAAGCCCAGCATGGTCGGCAGCAGATCGACGTGACTGGTCAGCATGTCGACCGATTCGGCATGCGGAAACAGGCGGGGATTGTGAATGATCAGGGGAACGTGGATCGCTTCCTCGTAGGCGCAGTACCACTTTTGATGCAGTCCGCCATGCGCTCCTAGGAGCTCGCCGTGGTCAGAGGTAAAGATCACGATCGTCTCTTCATAGAACGAGGAGTCGCAGAGGGCAGCAAACACCTTTGCCATCTGTTCATCGGCATTTTTTTGCAATTGATAGTACAGTCTGCGGTAAAACGGATTGTCGAATATCGGTTGAAACGCCAGCGGGTAAACATCGCGGTAACTCTGCTGGCAGCGCGGCTTTGTCCGCAGCGACTCTCTGGACGTAGGCGGCGGTGGCACATCTGGAACCGTCTCGTCGACAGCAAAGTGAAAAAACGGATCCAAGCGGCTAAACAGGCCGTAAATGGCGATGTCGTGAGGATTGACAAACGACGCGACGATCAGCCAGGGAGCCTGGTCAACGGAAGGGGAAGCGTTTCGGTTGGCATCCAAAGCCTGAATCAGCTCGACGACTTCGGCAGCGTAGACTACGTCTCTGCCGCTTAACCCGACGGCGGCGGAGGAGCCCGAATTGCGCGGATCACGTCCGTGAGGCTCCGGACCTACCCAACTGGAAAAGCCGAAGTTGTCCAGTCTGTCGGCTAACAGGTAGAGTGCTGCTTTTTTGGGATCAGGCATTCCGTCTTGCAAAGAGAAGCTGGGCAGTGCGTTGTGAGTCCCGGGCACGAGAATATCCGCTTCGGAGAAGTGCCATTTGCCTTTGTAATACGTGCGGTAGCCCGCTTGGCGAAAGTAATCACCCATCGTTGGGACCGTGTTCGGGTCCAGCCAAAACATATCCGGTTCAAATGCTTCTTTTGCAGCCCCGGTTGTTTGGCTGACACCATGCAAGGACGGGTACTGCCCTGTAAACAGCGAGGCCCGGCTGGGGCAGCAGGCAGTTGCGGCAACGTAGTGCCGATGAAACTCCATCCCGTGTGTGCGTAGACGTTCTTGTGTCACCAGATTGGTCCGACTCCATTGGCGAATCTCGGGTGGATCGTAGATGCAAGGGTATCGCTCCTGATCGACGATGATGAACAGGAAGTTGGGTTTTTTTCGCACCGTATGATCGCTCGTCATGTTATTACCTCCAGTAAGCAGTATGAGCACCTCTTTTTCTTTGCTTTTCCAAATCGGTGTTAGTAGGTAAAATAGAACCAGAACTTTTTAGCGAGTGGACAGTGAGGCAAACAGCGCCACCCAAAGTAAGGGAGAATCGATGCGAAGAAACAGAGTGCTGCTTTTAGCGATCATTATGCTTGCTTGTGTTGGGCTGGTTGCCGCAGTTTTTGCCTCCATTCCGGAGAAAGAGCAGCCCGTTGCCAAAACAGGGGTGCTGGATGCTTCCCGGTGGAATTTTGCCACCCAAGGAAACATGCTGCTTGACGGTGAATGGGAGTTTTACGCTAACCAATTATTAACCCCCAGTGATTTTCATCCTCTTCAAAAGTCGACTCGACTCCCTGCATTGACTGGCTACGTACAAGTACCGGAGTTGTGGGAACGCTACCCTGCCAAGAACGGATCGCCTTATGGATACGGTACATTTCGTTTGCTGGTAAAGGTGCCCCCCGATTCGAAGGGCATTTACGGGATCATTCAAAACAATATTCGCTCATCCCACCTGATTTTTGTCAATGGACAGGAGATGCGCTCGTACGGGAAGCCAGGAGTCAACCAGCAAATGACCGTTCCATTTAATCAACCCGACGCTCATTTTTTTGCCTTGGCAGGCGATTCGGTAGAAGTGGTCGTGCAGGTAGCCAACTTTCATTTTTACAAAGGAGGCATTAACAAGTCGCTGCTTTTAGGCGATCAGGAGCAGATAGAGTCCTTCCGGCAGACCAAAATCAACCATGACATTCTGCTGGCGACGGGATTTTTCTTGCCTGGCCTCTATTTTCTATCATTGTTTTTCATGCGGCGGCAGGAAAAGGCGTGGCTTTATTTCGGTTTGTTCTGTGTGCTGGGCTGTTTCTATGTTTTAGGACAGGGTGAGAAGGTCGGGATCGACCTGTTCCCCGACATCCCCTACAACGTGTTCACCAAAATTCAGTTTATTACCGGCGTTTTTGCCCTTCATTTTGCCCTGGTGTACACACACTACTCGTTCCCACAATTATGCAATCGCAGTATCGTCAAATGGGTTGGGGCCCTCAACGGATTATGGGGTGCTGTGATTCTCCTGACTCCTACGGCTGTTTTTTCGTATCTGGAAATGTTGCTCTACGGGACTGGTTTTTTCATCATTTTGTGCATGCTGTATGTCATGGTGATGGGGGCCATCAGGCGTTTGGAAGGTGCCGTCTACATGATGATCAGCGCTGTCGCCATGCTAGGTATCGATATGATCAATTTATTGGGCAACATGGGGTGGCGGGTGCCATCTGCTGCCCAGTCCGTTACGATCATGATCCTCGTATTCGCCCAGGTGCTGCTGCTGTCAAAGCGCTTTACCAATACGTATATGCAGGCAGAACGGCTTTCCGAGCGGTTGCTGGCACTGGATCGCTTGAAGGACGAGTTTCTTGCCAACACGTCGCATGAAATGAAAACCCCGCTCCACGGAATCATCAACATCGCCCAGTCCTTATTGGAAGGTGCTGCCGGCAAGCTCAATGATCGGCAAGAAGAAAATGTGGCAATGGTCGTTTCGACGGGAAAGCGGATGGCCAATCTGGTCAATGACATTCTTGATCTTGCCAAACTGAAGAATGGGGAGATCGTCCTTAACCGGCAAGCCATTGCCCTGCAGCCGATTGTACAAGCAATTTTTGAAATGTTTCGATACCTAGCGGAGGAAAAATCGATACGCTTTATCGATCGTTTGCCTGATCAGATCGTCTATGTCTATGCGGATGAAGACAGATTGATGCAAATCATGGTGAATCTCCTCGGCAATGCGCTCAAGTTTACGTCGCAGGGAGAGATTGCCGTATCCATCCGGCAGCAAAAAGAATGGGCGGAAATCTCTGTTCAGGATACCGGAATTGGTATTCCCGAAGATAAATGGGAGTCGATTTTTGAGTCGTTTGAGCAGACGGGCAGTGCCATTGCCAAAGAGTACGGCGGGACTGGATTGGGGCTCAGCATCACAAGGAGGCTCGTTGAGCTGCACGGTGGCAGCATTCACGTGGATTCCACGGTCGGGATTGGCTCGGTGTTTACTTTTACGCTGCCAATCGCTCCAGGCCAAAGCAGCCAAGCTGAGGAAGCGACGCGTAATTGGGCTGATGTGATGACGAACCGTGCTGGATGGCAGACCCCAGATTCGCTGTTGACAACCCAGACTGCTAATGGCGAGTATGTCATTCTTGTTGTTGATGACGATCCGACCAACCTGCAGGTATTGATCAGTTTGCTGTCCGTAGAAAAGTATGCGGTGATTGCCGTTTCCAATGGAGAGGAGGCGCTTCGCCTGTTGGAGCGTGGGGACAAAGTCGATTTGGTTATTACCGATTTGATGATGCCCGGCATGTCTGGTCTGGAGCTGTGCAGGCGGATTCGCGAACGCTATTCGCTGTCTGAATTGCCTTTGTTGATGCTGACTGCACGCAATTGGCAGGAGAATATTCTGGCCAGTTTTGAAGCAGGGGCCAACGACTTTCTCGGCAAGCCGGTTGATGCCGGGGAAATGAAGGTGCGAATTCGCACACTGTTAGAGCTGAAGCAATCGGTACATGCGCGAATCAGTTCGGAAATGGCGTTTTTACAAGCGCAAATCAAACCCCACTTTTTGTTTAATACGTTGAATACGATTATGGCGGTCAGTGAGAGCAATGTACCAAAAGCACAGGATTTGCTTGCCGAGCTGAGCCATTATTTGCGGGGAAGCTTTGATTTTCAAAATCGGGAGCAGCAGGTTACTCTGCGGAAGGAACTGGAATTGGTCGAATCGTACCTGACGATTGAAAAAGCCCGTTTTGGCGAACGGCTTCAGGTGGAATACGATGTGGACGAGACGATTCACTGCCTTCTGCCGCCGCTGATCATACAGCCGCTGGTGGAAAATGCGGTTCGGCATGGGGTGATGGAGCGGACTGAAGGGGGCACGGTGAAGCTGTCGGTTCAAGCGGATGAGAGTCATATCGTCATTGCGATTGCTGATGACGGGATAGGGATGGCGGAAGAAATCAAGCTGTCACAAGAGCGGGACCCGGGAGAGCGATCAGGTGTGGGTCTTCGCAATATCGAGCGCCGCCTGCGGAGTATGTACGGCACTGGACTTGAGATTGAAAGTGCTCCGGGACAAGGGACCAACGTAATGATTCGACTGCCCAGGAGGTGAAAAGCATGCTGAACATCATGTTGATTGACGATGAACAGCCAGCTCTGGAATGGCTGGAAAAACGGATAATGGGATATGAAGAAGTAAGAATTGTCGGAATGCATACCAACCCGTTTGAAGCACTTGATCATATCGGCCAGTGTCAACCCGACATCGTTTTCCTCGATATTGGCATGCCCGGGTTAAACGGTATTGAGGCTACCGAGCGCATTCTGGCAATAAATCCGCAAATTGATATCGTGTTTGTGACCGCATACAACCACTTTGCCACCGAAGCGTTTGAACTCAATGCGGTGGATTACCTGTTGAAACCCGTTACCGCAGAGCGGCTGAACAAAACGATCCAGCGCGTGATCGCCAGGCGCAAAACAGCGATGCAGCGTTCCGCCACGGAGGGGAAGGCGCGGATTTGCTGCTTTGGCCGGTTTGAGGTGGTTGATGAGGTGCAAAAGGGTGCGGTAAAATGGCGAACGTCAAAAGAGCGGGAGCTTCTCGCCTATTTGGTGCACCATCGGAACAAAATTGTCGCCAAGGAGAAGATTTTGGAAGATATCTGGCCTGAAGCAGCGCCAAACCAGGCAAAGACCTTTCTGCACACGTGCGTTTATAACATTCGCAAAAGGTGGCTTGATTTAGGTTATAAAAACGTGCTTGAGTACAAGAATGGCGGCTATCGTTTCAATATCACCGGGATTTCCTGCGATGTCGAACAATTTGAGCGAGACTGCATGGAACGTTCTGAGGTGACTGCGGAGAATAGTAACCTTTGTCAAAAAACGGTGCAGCTCTACACCGGAAACTATTTGGAGGAAGACGGGTTTCTCTGGGCGCTGTCGTATCAAGAGAGGTTGAAGGAAGCGTATATGAGCCTGCTTTTGCGAATGGCAGCCTACAATGTAAGCGTAAGCGCCTATCAGGCGGCAGCCGCTTGTTATCGCCTTATCCTGCAAAAAAATCCGTTTCTCGAAGATGCCAACGAACAGTTGTTAAAGGTATATGCACTCATGGGCGACAGGGTCTCGATGGTGCGTCATTACAAGCAGTTCAGCCACTTGCTGAAAACCGAACTGGGAATTTCCCCGGCAGATACGACAGTCAATCTATATGCCCAGCTGCTCAGCGGCAGTGCCGACGATACAACGGCCTGACGCTTTTTTCTTTGCTCAGAATTTGCTTAGAATCCCCTGATATATTTTTTGAAAATGAATTCATGTATACAGGGGGAAGAGCAAGAGATGAGAGAACCAAGGATAAAAAAGCGGTGGTCCATCGGAGAACGGCCCTTTACAGGGAAAGCGGCAGCGGTCTGGCTTCTGCTGGTCGGCTTGCTGGTACAGTGCGTATTTGGACCTGGTCCGCTGCCGGTTCAGGCAGCTGGGTCAGTCACCATAAGCGACATTCAGGGACTGGTCGACATGAAAAATGATTTGAGCGGCAATTATATTTTGAATGCGGATATCGATTTTACCCAGCTGCCAAATTACGATACGACCTGGTCGTGGCAGTCGATTGGCAACACGCTGCAACCGTTCAGCGGGAGCTTTGACGGGCAGAATCATACGATTAACGGGTTGAAGGGTAATCCCGTATTCGGGGCTGCGAGCACAGGCGCGACAATCCAAAATGTCAATATGACAAACGTTTCGATCGAATCAGGGAGTTTCGACGCGGTGGGCAGCCTGGTTGGGTCCAATCAAGGTACGGTAGCGAATGTCCAAGCATCTGGTTCCGTGTCTGCCATGCAAAACGTCGGCGGTATCATTGGCGTGAATACATTTTCCGGTGTGGTCAAGAACAGTCAGTCTGCGGTCACTGTCTCAGCCTGGGACGCAGAATCCCATGCCGGCGGGCTGATTGGAATCAACGGGGGAACTGTGGAAAACAGTTCGGCAACAGGCGATGTGTCTACAGGAAACAAGGTTGGCGGGCTTATCGGACTCAATGTGGGAAGGGTGAAAAACAGCTTTGCCAGCGGCACCGTAATATCTCTTGGTGACTCAACCGGCGGTCTGGTGGGAGAAAATGCAGATAATTCAACAGTAGAAGGATCCTACGCAACGGGTCTCGTGTCAGGCTCTAACCAGACAGGAGGCTTGATCGGCTCGATGACCAATAGTACAGTCAGCACCAGCTATGCCACTGGCAACGCGTTAGGCAATGACAAGGTGGGTGGCTTCATTGGGTACTCGTCAGGCAGCGCCATCAATACCAGCTATGCCACTGGCGGTATCTTAGGCGGGAATCAAATTGGCGGCTTTATTGGGGAAATGTCCGGTAGCACGATAAACAACAGTTATGCAACAGGATCTGTGACTGGTATGGATGAGGTGGGTGGCTTTATTGGGTACTCGTCAGACAGCGCCATCAATACCAGCTATGCTGCGGGCGGTTCCTCAGGCGGGAATCGAATTGGCGGCTTTATTGGGAAAATGTCCGGTAGCACGATAAACAACAATTATGCAACAGGATATGTGATGGGTACGAATGAGGTGGGCGGTCTCGTCGGCAGCTTGACCAACTCATCAAGTGTGTATACCAGCTATGCTGCGGGCTATGTATGGGGTACCACCAATCCCGGAGGCTTGGTTGGGGCAAAATCGTCGTCTACTGTTGGATCCAGTTACTATGACAAAGAAACCACGCAACAAAATGACAATTCAGGAAAAGGGACTCCTTTAAAGACAGCTGAGATGAAGCTGGAGAGAAGTTTCAACGGTTGGGAGTTTGATACAATTTGGCAGATTGATGAACGAAACGGCTATCCGACGCTACTTGTTCTTGACAAAACCGCTCCCATAATCAGCAGCGCAAGCGTTGCGAATACTGCCCGCGATAAAGTGGAACTGAAATTTCCGGAAAAAGTAAAATTGAGCAATCCAGATGGGTTCAGTGTCACCGTAGCAGGGAAGGAGGCGGCAATTACAAGCCTTTCGGGCAGTGGAACCTATACGCTGACGCTTACGATAGACAAAAGCGTATACAAGGGAGATACCGTTACACTAGGCTATGACCAGTCTTCAGGGAGTGTACGAGACTTGGCGGACAACCCGCTTGCTTCGGCCAATCCGACTGTGACGAACAAGGTCACGTTTTCGGCCGCCCAAGCGGTGGCTGCAGACAAAGCGGCCTTGGCGATCGGTTATGCGGGAACCGATACGGAGAAGAGTGTCACACAAACAGTGACCCTGCCAACGAGCGGGAGCAACGGTTCGGTTATCACCTGGACATCTAGTCTCCCCGGTGTGATTGCAACCAATGGCACGGTACACCGGCCCGAGGAAGCGTCCGGGGACGCGAGAGTGACTCTGGTGGCAACGATCAGCATGTCGGGCGTGACGGATCACAAAACATTTGTGCTGACTGTCAAGGCATTGCCGGCCGCAGATGAAGTAGCGGCGGACAAAGCGGCTCTGGAAATTGTCTACCATGGCAGTGATACTGCTGTCAGCGTGAAACAAGACGTAACCCTGCCAACAAATGGAGCCAACGGAACGACGATTACCTGGTCGTCCGATCAGCCCGCAGTCATTTCTTCCAAAGGTGTGGTGAAGCGGCCGCCGTATAGTGGCAACGACGCCACGGTGAGGCTGACGGCGACCATCAGGAAAAATACAGCCGAGGATACGAAGACATTTGTCCTGAAGGTGCTGAAAATGAGTGCAGCGGAAGCCGTAAACCTGGACTTCCAGTCGCTTGAGATCGGTTATGCCGCTGGCGACAATGCCGCAAGCGTTACCAGGGACTTGGTGCTGGCCACAGTCGGCAGTAACGAATCAAGCATCACCTGGTTGTCAAACAAGCCGACTGTCATTGACTCAACTGGAAAGGTAACCCGGCCGGAAGAGGCGGATGGAGACACGGATGTGCAGCTGATCGCGAATATTGCCTTGCCCGGGGCAGCAGAAAATAAAACATTTGTTGTGACTGTAAAGGCGAAAAGCGACACGAATGCCGTAGCAACCGATAAAGCAGCCTTGAACATCGGCTACGCCGCAGGTGACAGTGAGACAAGCGTTACGAAAGACGTCATGCTATCGACTGCGGGAGCGAATGGAACCAATATCGTCTGGTCATCCGATACGCCTGATGTGATTAGCACGAGTGGGAAAGTAAACAGGCCGGGCTATGCCGCCGGAGATGCCACTGTAACACTTACGGCGACGATTGCCAAAGGGCTCGCTTCGGATACGAAGACCTTTGTACTCATTGTAAAAAAACAGCCACATGTGCCCACTTACGTACCGGTGACAGGCGTTTCACTCAGCAAAACCAGGCTGGTCATGCAAGAAGGCGGCGAAGCGGTGCGATTGCAGGCGGTGATTGTCCCCGATACGGCAACCAATCAACAAGTGACATGGAGCAGCAGCAATCCCGCTGTTGCCACTGTTGACCAGGACGGTCAAGTAACGGCGGGTGTCCCCGGTGAAGCAGTCATTACTGTAACAACGTTCGAGGGAAGCTTCACGGCGGCGTGTACGGTCAGCGTAGAGGCTAAACCAGTAGGAGAAGTCAGCCTTAGCGGTCTTGCCGTATCACCGGGCACGCTTTCCCCAGCCTTTAGCCCTGCCAAGACTGAATATTCGGTGGAAGTCGACAATGATATAAAACAGATTACCGTTGCGCCTACGACGGATAACGAAACCGCAACGATAACGGTAAACGGCAAGGAAGTGGGCAGCGGTGAGGAAAGCGCACCGATCCGGTTGGCTGTTGGCGACACCCTCATTAAAGTGATTGTAGTGGGGCCTGAGGGCACGAGCAAAACCTACACCATTACCGTAACTCGCAGGGATAGAGTGAAGCCGTGGGTAAAATTGAGCGGTCTGGACATCTCGGAGGGCAGATTGAAGCCGGCTTTTTCACCCGATCGAACCGCCTACACGGCTGAAGTAGGCTATGAGGTACATCGAATCAGTGTCACGCCAACGGTCTCCGATAAGAAGACTGCAACGATAACCGTAAACGGCGAAGCAGTGCCAAGCGGTGAGGCCAGCAAGCCACTGGAGCTGGATGTCGGGAAAAACAAAATTGAAATCAGTGTAACCGCTGCAGAACACGAGGATATGTTTGGCGGCACAAGAACGAGCATGACCTACACCATCACTGTAAACCGGGCGAACAAAGCAGAGAGCAAGGTGAAACTAAGTGATTTGAACGTATCGGAAGGACGGCTGCGGCCAGCATTTGATCCCGACAGGACGGACTACACCGTAGATGTGGAGTACGCCGTCAAACGAATAAAAATTACGCCAACGGTCGACGGAGAAGATGTAACAGTAACAGTCAACGGCAAGGAAGTGGCCAGCGGAGAAGAAAGCGGCGCGATTCATCTCGATGTGGGGGATAACACGATTGAAGTGGTCGTGAAAAACGAGTTAAACGAGAGCAAGACCTACTGGATTACGGTCACTAGGGAAAAAGGGAAAGGGGATTCACCTGGGCGCGGCGGGGCGATTGATCCGGACGAAGAGAGGCATCCACCAATTTCAACAGGCGGCATTGGTACGGGCAGTGGCAGCAATTCGGGCGCAAATGGAAATATCGACAAAAGATTGACCATCTCCATCACCCAAAATGGCCAAAGGAGCCAGCAGTTTTCCCATACAATTGAGGTGGATGCGAGTCGGTCGGCAGACGGACGTGCAATGACCACTCTGACGTTGACTACCGAGCAGCTGGCAAGTGCAGCAGAGGCACTGAATCCGGACGAGTCTGTGATCATTCCCGTCGCATCCTTGCCTCAAAACGGATCGCTTCGCTTGAACATGTCGGGTAAAGCGATCGGCATGCTGGCGAAAAAGAACACGACACTGGATATTCAAGCCCAAGCTGCCTATGTGAGCTTGTTAACAACCGAATTGCCGATGGACTCCATCGCTCGGCAGTGGGGTGTCGAGGCAGACGATCTTGAGCTTAGCGTAGAGATTTCCCATCTTTCTTCGGAAGTTCATGATCAGGCAGCAACAATTGTCAAGCAGGCGGGGGCAGAGCTTTTGTCAGAACCGGTTCAGATAGGCATCACGCTTCGTGTGGGTGACAACAGGACAACACTGCCCTATACGGGTGTTCATACCCGGGCGAGCCGCCTGTCCATTCCGGCACTTTTGCAAAATCCAGAGCAGTACGCTGTCGTTCTGGTGGAAAATGGCCGTATGCATCCTGTTCCTGCCGTATATACAAACGGTCAGATAGTCGTCCACAGTGTGCGCAGCGGGACGTACATGATTGTGAAGCAAACGAGTACATTTACTGACATCAGCCAGCATTGGGCGCAAAGTGCAATCGAAATTCTGGCAAACAAAATGATCATGCAGGGCAGCGGCAATCAACAGTTCAATCCGGACGGCAACCTGACCAGAGCCCAGTTTGCTATCTTACTGGTCCGCGCTTTGGGACTGGAAGGAAGCGACGTACAGTCGAAGCAGTCATTTATCGACGTAGATGCCGATTCGTGGTACGCATCAGGTGTGGCGGTTGCCGTGGAAGCGGGCATCTTCAAGGGAGTTGCGGAAGATCGCTTTGCTCCCGATGCCCTCATGACACGTGGGCAAATGGCAATCGCAATGCAGCGAGTAGGCAGTCTGCTGAAAACGACGACGGGTGAAGACACGTTTGGCGTCCTTGTGGATAAACACCCGGCAACCCGCGCAGAGGCTGCAGTCATGCTCAAGAATATGCTCGAACTGGCCGGTCTGTTGAAATAGGCGGGCGCCAAAACCATTCCTCCTTGCCAACCAACGAACCAAGCATTCAACAAGACATGAAGAAATAGCGGCACTGCCATTACGCTGGCATGTGGCGCTTTTTTCATGGTGATATAAAACGGACATAGCAGCTTGACTGCGGTGATAATTTGCTCCGGACGTTTACTAGTATCAATATATGCCGCCACTTTTACACATCCTGCACAACTTTTTCCTTTCTTTTCTGGTGAAAAGCTTTGTAAAATAGAAAAATATAGAAAACTCGCGCAGAAAAGTTGAGGGCTACGATAAAATGAAAAATTGGAAACAAATCCTGGCACTTTCGCTCCCATCCGTCGCGTCCTTCGCTACCGTGACGATTACGAGCACGATTAACCTGATCCTGGTCGGGCATCTTGGCGTATTGGCGATCGCTGTCGTCGGTGTGTCCAACATCATTATGTACAATGTCTGGGCATTATTTTCCGGAATCGGTTATACTTTAAATTATTTAGTAGCACAGAATTTTGGTGGGAACGATGTGAGCAAGGCCATCCAGCGGACACAAATCGCACTCTATTTGTGTTTGATCGTCGGTGTGGCCGTGTTTTTGGTGGGAACCTTCGGCGCGAACTGGTTTTTGTACATCATGGGGGGATCGCCGGAGCTGATTGCCGCAGGCGAGAGTTATTTGCGTTTCCGCTTTTGGGCGATGATCTTTGGCACAGCAACCTTTGCCCTGAATGGTTTCCTTCGCGGAACGGGCGATACGAAGACACCGATGGTCATCTCGATCTTCAGCAATGCACTGATCCTGTTTCTGACGTACTCCTTGACGCAAGGGGCGTTCGGGCTGCCGAATTACGGACTGATCGGCGCGGGATACGCCGTGTTGGTCGGAGAGGTTCTCGGCCTGCTCGCCAGCCTCTACATTTACTTCATCAAGCTGCATCCACGCTATCAGACGAGAAAACGCGTGTCGTTTGAGGCTGTGGAAGCCAAGCTGATTCTGCAAGAGAGCGGGAAGCTCGGTTTACAGGAATTCGCCATGGGCCTGTCGATGTTTATTTTTACGATGTTTGTCACGCGGCTGGGAACCAACGCTTTGGCGGCGAACGAAATTGCTTTGAGTGTCATGGCCTTTGGCTTTATGCCTGCGTTTGCGTTCGGCTCTACGGCGACGATTCTCGTCGGCCAGGAGATCGGCAAAGGGAATCACATCATGGCGCGCAGGATGGGGACGGATACGGCGATTGTCGGCAGCCTGTTCATCCTGCTGTTGGGACTGGTCGAATTTGTGCTCGCAGAACCGATCGCCCGGATGTACACACAGGACGTCGAGGTGTACCATCTCGCTGCGTATTTGATTATGATCTCGGCCTTTTTACAGGTGTTTGACGGCCTGCTGAACTTCTACGCAGGCGGATTGCGCGGTGCTGGCGACACGTCCTTTTTGCTCAAGGCGTCCATGCTGCTGTGCTTCCTGTTGTTTGTACCGCTGACGTATCTCATGACGTTTGTCTTGGAATGGAAGAGTGTAGGCTCGTGGCTTTCGCTCTACACGTTCCTGATGGCGTTTGGCATCGCTGTAATGGTTCGCTTCTACAAGCTCGACTGGGAGAAAATCACCCCAAAAACAGCGTTGGAAGCGTAGAGCTGGTGTCCGTTTGCTCCACGGACAGTAATTTCGGAATATAGGATGTGTTTGACAAATGGCTGCCATTTTAAAAAATGACTGGTCCGATTTGCTGGAAAGCGAATTTCAAGAAGCGTATTATTTGCAGCTGCGCCAATTTTTGATCAATGAATATCGGACAAAAATCGTGTATCCCGACATGCACGACATTTTTACCGCACTCCACCTGACGCCGTTCGCGGAGACGAAGGTGGTTATCCTGGGACAAGACCCTTATCACGGGCAAGGCCAGGCGCATGGCCTCAGCTTTTCCGTTCAACCAGGGGTGAGCGCCCCGCCGTCGCTGCAAAACATTTACAAGGAGCTGCAGACGGATCTGGGCTGCTACATCCCCAATAACGGCTGTCTGGAGGCGTGGGCGAAGCAAGGCGTACTCTTGCTTAACACTGTGCTGACGGTGCGCGAAGGCACGCCCAATTCGCATAAAGGGATGGGCTGGGAGCAGTTTACGGACAAAGTGATTACGCTGCTCAATCGCCGGGAGAAGCCGATGGTGTTTATTCTCTGGGGAAAACACGCGCAGGACAAAAGCCAGTTGATCACGTCCCCGCAGCACTGCATCATCCGCTCGCCGCATCCAAGCCCGCTCTCGGCCCATCGCGGATTTTTCGGCAGCAGGCCCTTTTCCCGGGCGAATCGCTTCCTGGTGCAGACAGGCAGCACGCCGATTGATTGGCAAATTCCCAATCGGTAAACCGGGCCTCCATGTCACGGTGATTCGATCAAGGCGGCATTCCAGAAAGAAACGGCCCGGATAGGGAGCCGTTTCTTTCGTGTTGCATTACCTGCGGCGGCGTACAAATACAAGTTCATTTCGACGCCTTACAACGATGAAAAACCCGTTCCTGAGCAAGCAGCGTTCAGCAAATAACACGCGTCTGCCAACGACAAGGAAACGAGTGCAGGGGAAGGACCGGCCAAAGATCCGGACTGCGGTGATGATTCTGACACCGGCAGCATTTCTTCTAAATCTGATCACAACAACGTCAATTCTTCTACGAGACATATTGTTCACCTCGCTTTTCTATGAAGTTACTCATAGTTGATGCGAGATGAACGAGCTTGGTAACGGATAGCAACCCGATAAACAGTAAAATACGCTCTGGTGGACGGACTAGACGCCCAAATAGAAAAACCTTCCCCGCAGATTGTCTGCAAGAAAGGTATCGTTTCGAATGATGGAGCGGGTGATGGGAATCGAACCCACGCGACCAGCTTGGAAGGCTGGGGT
>CAMIVR010000084.1 GCA_946402065.1 uncultured Brevibacillus sp.
GGAACCCTTTGGGCAGCCCCGCTTCCGCCAGGAGGTCGACAAGCAGCACAGCCGTGTTCACCGTTTGCTCGGACGGTTTAAAAACCACCGTATTTCCGGCTGCCAGCGCAGGGGCAATTTTGTGGGCGGCCAAATTTAACGGAAAATTAAACGGGGTAATGGCGCAGACGACCCCTACAGGCTCGCGAACGGTAAAGCCCAACGTGTAGTCCATCCCCTCCGGAGCGCTCAGCTCCTCGGTATAGCCGTACATGCGCTTCGCTTCCTCGGCGGATACTTGAAACGTCGTGATTGCCCGCTTCACTTCCACCTCTGCGTCGCGTATCGGCTTGCCGCAATCTTTCGCGATGACTGTAGCGATTTCACGCAGTCTGGCCTTCATCAGTGCCGCCGTGCGGGACAGAATTTCAAACCGCTGCTCAGGTGAGAGTCTGGCTGTTTCAAACGTATCGACAGCGTTTTTGACGACCATCTCGACTTCAGCTTTCGTCGGCTCCACCAGGGTCCCGAGCTTTTCGCCGTTCCAAGGATTAACCATCTCGAATTTGTTTCCACTGGCTGATTGCATCCAGCTGCCGTCACAGTAGAAACTAATGCACTTATCCATTTCCGCTCCCTCTCCAGTCCATAAGTATTTACCATCGTGTCCTCAAATCGATTGTCGACACAATGAAGCAAAAGCAGACTCCAGAATCGTCAACCCGGTATCTATCTCTTCATCTGTCGCCATCAGTGGCACGAGCAACCGCACAACGTTGTTATACTGGCCGCACTTGATGATCAGCAGTCCGTTCTCATGGCACTGCTTCAGAACCCGGTTGGTCAGCTCGGCATCTGGCTCTTTGCTCACCGGGTCCTTGACCAGCTCCAGCGCATTCATGGCCCCCCGGCCGCGAACGTCACCGATTTGCGAATACTTCAGCTGAAGGTTTTTCAGCCGGCGGTCAATTTCCGCTCCAATCGCCTGAGCTCTGTCGCAAAGCTTGTTTTCCTCGAGAAAATCAATCGCGGCGAGCGCGGCTGCACAGGCTACCGGATTTCCCCCGTACGTGCCTCCCAAAGCGCCCGGTTCCGGAGCGTCCATCAGCGCTTTTTTCCCGACGACGGCGCTGAGCGGCAGTCCGGACGACAACGACTTTCCGATCGTCATCAGGTCCGGCTCAACGCCCGAATGCTCGATGGCAAACAGCTTTCCGGTCCGGCCGAAGCCTGTCTGAATCTCATCGACAATCAGCAGAATATTGTACTTGTCGCAAATTTTTCGCAACGCCTGCAAAAACGCGTCAGGTCCAACGATAAATCCGCCATCCCCCTGGACAGGCTCGACGATAATCGCGGCAATGTCATCCGTGTCGTAAATGGAATTGATATTGTCCTCAAGCTGCTCGATGCACTTGTTGACGACTTCTTCCTCCGTGCTGCCAAACGGCGAACGGTACACATACGGATAATGCTCGTGATAGACGTACGGCGCCAGCGGACCGTACTTGCTCTTAAACGGCTTTGATTTTCCCGTCAGCGTCATGGCCAGCAGGGTACGTCCGTGAAAAGCGTTGCGAAAAGCGATGACATTCGTTTTACCCGTTGCGTAACGGGCGATTTTGACGGCATTTTCTACAGCCTCCGCACCGCTGTTGGCCAGCAGCACCTTGGCATCGCGAATCGGGCAAATCCGGGTCAATTTCTTCGCCAGCTCGATATAGGCAGGGTATCCGATCACGCTAAAGCACGAGTGGATCAGGTCGGACGACTGTCTATGGATCGCTTCTACCACCTGAGCAGGGTTGTGTCCCATATTCAGCGCTCCGATGCCGGCAGCGAAGTCGAGATACTTCTTGCCTTCCATGTCTTCAACCCAGCAGCCGTGGGCTTTTACGGCGATATTTTTTTCTGCCGTGGCGACGCCTCTCGTCACATATTGATCCCAATCCTCAAGCAATTGGGCTTTCTTCGTTTTTTGATCCCTGCTGCTTATGTTCAATGCTCCTCCACCTCTTCATGAATGGTTTAGCGGGCCTATGCGCAACAGGCCGATTTGTCCGAGCGAGATTATTTTTGCCCGAAAAGGCGTTGTACGCCATCCTCGATATGCTCCCGAACCTTCTGTTCGACCAGTGGCAGATCCTTCGTCTTGATCGCTTCCAGCAGCTCAACATGCTCCGCATACAGCGTCTTTCGGTCGACATAGTGTTCGGCGAGCCTCGTTAAAAAGGTGCGAATCTGGATTTGAATCGTCTTGTAAAACTTGATGATCCGCTCGTTCCGGCAAAGGTTGACGACATAGGAGTGGAATTCCAGGTCCAGATTGACCAGCTCAATCCATTTATCATCGTGTCGCTCATACATCGCCTGCTTGATCGATTCCAGATACTGTATATCGCTTTCTTTCAGCTGCGGAACTGCGTTGGTAAAGGCGAAAACCTCCAGCAGCAGCCTCGCTTCGTAGATTTCGTGCAGGTCTTTGTCCGTAAACGTGGCGACAAATGTGCCTTTGCGCGGCTTGATCACGACCAGACCCTCATGCTCGAGGATTTGCAACGCCTCCCGAAGAGATCCCCGGCTAACCGCGAATTCCGCAGAAAGGTCCGGCTCCAGCAGCCGCTCGCCGAAATCGATTTCCCGTTCCCAAATTCTCCGACGAATCTCATCGGCGATAAAGTGACTTAATGATTTTGGTTTTAATTCCAAAGCGTTTTTATCCATTGCAATTACCTCATCTTAAATGATAGAATCAGCCTCTCCCATGCATTACCCGATACAGATGAAGCAACACCCAGGATGGAAGGATGGCATCATCCCATTTGTAACATCTCTTGCTTTGGTAATACAAGCTGATTTTCCGGCGATCCCCCCTTTTCCCGAATATCAACATGTCGATTTTTTTACATTCGATTTTCCGAATGTCGACACGACTGATTTGTCAAAATATTATATGTTTTTTCCGCTGCTGTCAACATGATTTGTTGCTGGAATTGTTCGCGCTGTTGTCGGGGACAATACCTCGATGACAAGCTGCGGAGCGCCGATACAGCCTTTTGAAGTGACTTGCCGCTTATTGCCAATCACTGAGATGTCTGGTTGGACAATACCCCTTACATCGCCCCAATCCTGATGCGACTGTTTTTTGGATACATCAGGAACCCGATCGGCACGAACGGGTTGTTGGCGCCAACAGAAAGCAAAAACCGCCCTCCGAATTGCAGCTCCGGCAGGGCGGTTTCTTGTTTCTCCTGAAGAACACTTACACAAGATCGCGGGGAATCTCACTTGTCCATTTCCTGGTAAAGACTTGTTCCTCTCCCTCGTAGGCTGTAATCTGGTTGGTGACAAAAAACTGCGTGGCATCGGCCGCCATCGTACTGACTGTCTCCAATCGTGTCTGCCACTCACCGCGTCCTACGTGCACGGTCCATTCACAGATCACCTCAGCGGACAGCGGGTCCCCCTCGCGGATGGTGTAAATATTGCGGTTCACACTGCCGTACTCGATGCCATTGCCAGGCAGACGGCGGGCTCCTTCGTCGGAGAAATCGACAAGCTGCCAAACACCGGATATTACGTCGTGCTTAACTTCCCGCGTGCGGCTCTCTACGCGTAAAATCTCCCGCTCCATCACAGCAGCCGTTTCCGGCATTGCAAAATCAGGCAGTTCGTCGTCGGCCAACTGCGGCGACCTTACCGGCAGAGTCAGACGAGTTTTCTCCCCACTGAATACCTGGAGTGTAACCGGCTCCGGTGAAGGCCAGGCGTGGGGCCAGTATGTCGGAGACAAGGCTACCTGCCAGGAGTGACCCGCCGGAAGCACGTGGCCGATGGCGTTGAGCCGCACTGTCACTATATAGCGTTCGCCTGGTACCAACGGTGTTGGAAACTCATGGCTTTGGCGGTGAGTCAGATTCAGCATCCCCCAGCTCACCAGGGTTGCAGCCCCATCCGGCGCGACATCGCACAAGCGCACTGCCAGCAAGGCATTGGGGCGATCAGACGCCAGTTCAACTGTCACTTCCGGGTAGCCGAGAATTTCCATCGGCTCTGTGAGCGGTTGCGAAGTGAAGCAGACAGCCAAACCGTTCTCAAGACGTTGGTCGGAGGCAAGGTCACCTGGCTGCCCGAATGGACAAAATACCCCGGAGTAAAGTCCATGTGCCTGCATGCTTGGGACGACAATTTGCTCTGCAGACGTCGGCGTTTTTTCGCTAAGGCGACCATCGTTCAACCAAAAGTCGGTAGCTTTGATATTTGGCGACGGCCAAGCAGGCTCAGCCACCCACCGGCCAGGTCGCTCAGGGTAATCCACGCGCGGCGGCAGGCTTTCCTGCATCCACGCCCGCAGCATCGGCTCTTCCATAATGCCGGTGTCAATGCCCTTCAGCCAGTAGTCCCACCAACGCAAGCATTCTTGCAAAAAGCCGATATTTGGCCCAGGCACTGCGACCTCCGGATATTCGTGCGCCCACGGGCCGATCAGTCCCTTACGCGGGCACGACAGCCCCTCGAGGAGGCGCGGAATCGCATTCGTATACCCATCCGCCCAGCCGCCAACAGCGAAAACCGGGATGTTGATATCCGCATAATTTTCGCATACCGAGCCATGCTTCCAAAAAGCGTCGCGCCGCTGGTGCTTCACCCATGCCTCTGCGAACGGCGGCGTCTTCTCAAGGCGCTCAAGCCAGACAGTTCGCCATTCGTCGCCGACAATGCGCGGATCGGCGGGCCGTCCGTTGTAAGCCAGCATAGTCGATGCCCACCAGAGCATATCGGAAGCGAGGAGACATCCCCCTAAATAGTGAACATCGTCCGCGTAGCGATCATCTGTTGAACAGAGCGTGATGATCGCTTTCAGTTCTTTGGGGCGTCGAGCAGCTACCTGCAAGCCATTGAACCCGCCCCATGACTTGCCGATCATTCCTGCTGCCCCGGTCGACCACGGCTGGTCGGCGATCCACCTGAGCACCTCAACGGCATCATCCTGCTCCTGCGGCAAGTATTCATCATACAAAATGCCGTCCGAATCACCGGAGCCGCGCATGTCGACGCGGATGCTGGCATAGCCGTGTCCGGCGAAATACGGATGGCGGATGGAGTCGCGAATCGCGGTAAAGTCATTCTTGCGATACGGAATATATTCCAAAATCGCCGGTACAGGATTCTGCTCGGCGTCCTCAGGAAGCCAAATACGCGCCGATAGTCTGGCTCCATCCGACATCGGAATCCAGACATGCTCAATCTCGCGGACTTTCCGCGGAAACTCGGTTTTCGTAAACCGCTTGGAATCGCGAACATTAAAAACCACAGTATACCCTCCCTTTGTATCGCTACACGATTTGAATCAGCCTGTTCGTACCCAGGCTCGACCGCATTCGTGGCAAGCATTCGGCCGTTCCTTCGCAATCAGGATGAAGAATAATCGGCAGTATGAGCCTTGTTTATTCCAAGGGCAGGACATTTTCGGCTCTCCACGCGATCTGAACGTCTTCCCCTTGTGTGATCGTCTGTAATTTATACTGTTCGGATGGCATTTCGATCTCGATTTTCTCACCCGTCGGAAACACAGCTGCGATCTCGACAACGGTTCCGCGATAGATAATCGATTGCGGCTTTACAATGAACTTATTTTCATAGAAATCCGGGTTGGTTGGATTGACCACCACCATATTCGAGCGGATGCCGATCTTTTTCCATTCCGCTTTTCCCTGACAATCGGCAGTGATCTTGACCCCTTTTTCCGTCACAAACACATTGTTGTCAAAACGCCCATCGAAAAAGTTGCGAATCCCGACGAAGTCAGCCACAAAGTGAGAGCGGGGCGTATCGAAGACTTCCTGCGGTTTGCCGATCTGACGAATATGCCCTTGCTCCAGCACGACGATTCGGTCCGATAACACCAATGCTTCTTCCTGATCATGGGTGACGAAAATCGCTGTTAGCCCCAGCTTCTGCTGTAATTCCCTGATTTGATTGCGCATTTCAATCCGCAGCTTGGCGTCGAGATTGCTCAGCGGCTCATCCAGCAGTAGCAGGCGCGGCTTCACCACAATCGCCCGGGCCAGAGCGACGCGCTGCTGCTGCCCGCCCGAGAGCTGGCGAGGATACCGTTCCATAAACGTTCCGAGCTGAACCATTTCCAGCGCTTCGGTGACACGCGTGCGAATTTCGTCCTTTGGCACCTTCCGCATTTTTAAACCGAAGGCAACGTTATCAAAGATCGTCATATGCGGGAATAAGGCGTAGTTTTGAAACACCAGGGCAGTATCTCGCTTGTTTGCCGAAACATGCGTGACATCTTGTCCACCGAGTAAAATTTGCCCCTCGTCAGGCTCAAGGAATCCGGCAACCATCCGCAGCGTAGTGCTTTTGCCACAACCACTCGGGCCAAGAAAGGAGATAAGCTCGCCTTTTTCAATCGTCATGTGCATGTCTTTTACAGCCAATGAACCGCCAAAGCGCTTTTTAACGTGATGTAAAACAACCTCTGACATACAATCCCTCCTAGAAAACCTTACTTAATCCCACGAATCGGTCGGCAATCATCATCAAGATCGCAACTATGATGATTTGCACGGTAGAGACAGCTGCAATGAGCGGATCAAGCTTCCAGAACACATAATTTAAAATTTCAATCGGCAATGTGCTTTGACCGGGACTGACCAGCATCAGACTGAGTTCCAAGCTGTCAAATGCAAAGATAAAGGAAAAAATCCCTGCAGCCACGAGCGACGGGCGAATGCTCGGAATCGTGACATACCAGAGGGTTTGCAGCTTGCTTGCACCCAAATCGATGGCTGCTTCCTCCTGCGATTTACTGACACCCTGCAAACCGGCAGTAATCAAGCGAACCGTCCAGGGAATAGTAATGACGACATTGGCCAGGATCAATGACCACGTACTCGGAACCAGCTTGATCCCGATCAGTTGTCCTGCGTTGAACATAAAAATATAAATGGCAATACCTGTGATAATTGCCGGTACGACGAGTGGGGACAGGAATAAGGATTGCAAAAAATGTTTTCCTTTGAATTCGTACTGAGTGATAGCGATGGCACTGAGCAGCCCCAGCACCAACGAAATCAGCATGGCCGCGATGGAGATTTGGATACTGTAGATAAACGCGTCCAGGAAATTGGCTTGATCCAGCAGTTTCGCATACCATTTAAAGGAGTAGCCCTTCGGCGGAAACATGATCATGGACGATTGAAAGAACGAAATCCACACAACCATGATCACCGGCAGGAGCATGAATCCAAAGATCGCAAAGATCACGGCTTTCGACAAGATGCGTGACAAAATTGATTGGTTCAACCTTTTACCTCCGTTCCGGCTGGACTTGTTTTTCCTGTAAGCCTTTCCATCACAAACAAATACGCCCCCGTGAACACGATTGTGAAGACAATCAGGATCGTGGCCATCGCCGCCCCCATGGGCCAGTTGGACGCTTGGGAAATTTGCGAGTACAGTGCAGGTGCCATCATTTGAACTTTTGGCCCGCCGATTACAAGCGGTGTCGTGTACGCATTCATCGACAGGACAAACACAAACAGCGTTCCTGCCAAAATTCCCGGCATACCCAGCGGAAAGACAATCGATTTCATCACGGTCCAACGAGAAGCACCCAAGTCGTAAGCAGCCTCTTCCAAAGCGGGTTCGATCCGCTCCAGCACGGATTGAAGCGTCAAGACCATATAAGGCAAAACAACATTCGTGATCGCAATAATCACTGATGTTGGGGTTTGCAAGATTTGCATCGGCTCGTCAATAAATCCAATGGACATCAGCCAACGATTGATCAAGCCGGATCCACTGAACAGGGCAATCCAGCCAACATTGCGAATCATGTTCCCGACAAGTAACGGGAAGACGATCAACATGATAATGAAGCTTTTGCGTTTCGATTTGGTGCGCACAAGGAAATAGGCGATGGGAAAGCCCAAAAGCAGTGCAAGTAGTGTAGAGGCAACCGAAATGGCAAAGGTGCGTCCGAGAATCGCCAGAAAGTACGGGTCTGTAAGAAACTTCACAAAGTTTTCCCCTGTCCACGCTGACTGCATGAACTGACCTGGGACATATTGATTAAAGCTGCTGCGCAAAAAGATGAGCAGCGGCAGCAAAAACATGATCGTCATTAAAATGGTCGTGGGACCAATTAATGATCCCACGCGCACCGCTTGATTTTTCTTAACCGAATTACTCTTCACAAGACCCTCTCCCTCTTGAGGTAGCGTTCATTATTTAGAGAGTATCTCTTTTTCGAATTTTTCTTTCCACTTGGAGTTGTTTTCCGCGATGTATTTCAATTCAGGTGCATTGATTCGCGCTGCCTCTTCGACGGTAAAGTCAATCGTCTCTTTCAATTCACGGGATAAATCAGCATTGTCGACTGTAGGGGAATAGCCCATGCTCTCCGCAAAGCCGGCTTGTCCTTTTGGATCAAGCATGGCATTCATATAGGCGTAGGCTGCATCCTGATTTTTCGCGTTCTTCGGCATGCCTGCTCCGAAGACGACACTGTACGAGCCTTCTTTCGGCACGACGTTCCCCAGCGGCTCCCCACCGGCCTGATTCCATTGAACTGCGCGAGAGCGATAGGAGATGGCCAACAGCACTTCACCTGTTTGCAGGGCTTGTCCCATTTCCTCCTGTGTTGCATAAATTTTTGGTTGCTGGTCGCGGATTTTCAGCAGGGTAGACCAGGAATTGTCCCAATCTGTCGTGTTGTTTTTGCCGTCCACTGCTGCTGCAGCGTACAGCCAGCTCGTCCAGAGCGAGTTGAGAATCCCGACTTTGCCCTTATATTTCGGGTCCCAGAGAACGCTCCAGGAATCCGGCGCAGGCTGAACCTTGTCTTTGTTGTAAACGACGACGGAGGCGCTATAGATATGCGGGATGAAGAATTCATTTTTTATCGATGAACGGATATGAGAAGCGTTGGGCATCTTGCTATCGTCAAGCTTCGCGAGCAAATCTTCGTTAATCAGCTCCTGGAACTCATAGTCAGCCTGGATCACGACATCAAAAGTACCCTGTCCGGATTTCTCTGTTCGCATTTTCGTCATCCGCGATGTTTCGTCGCCCGGTGCATAAACGACTTTCACATCAGGGCTGCTCTTGCCAAGAGCGCTGTCGACATGCTTTTTCAACAATTGCTGATAATCTCCGCCCCAGGTTCCAACAACTACATCCCCTGTCGCAGTGCTGGCGCTTCCATTATCCCCGGCTGACTTCGAAGCGTCACTTCCAGGCGTTGTACCTGCGCCGCATGCACTCAACAAGAGCGCCCCGGATAAAAGAACAGCAAGAGAAGTTACTTTACCTCTTTTCATTTTCATACCCCCGTTTTTCAATCGACTTGCTGATAATCAATGGCCTTCTCTCTATACCGATATGCCGTTTGTCACGAACCACCATCCGTTCTATAAATCATCATGGTTATTATAAAATCATGATTATGAAAAAATCTAGGAACAGAATATCACAAAGGCCAATGTTGTACAACTCAAATTTTTTAATAAATTTGAAAAGGGTAGACTATTACTAATTTTTGAGTTGTTCAAGTGAAATTCGTGTGGTAATATGCGCTTATAATCATGATTATTAAAAGATCGCGATTAAATTTTGTTCCAAGGAGGGCTCTCCCCGATGAATTTTGCCAGGCGATTGCGGCAATTACGTCATTTCATGGCGGAGAAAAACGTAGCGGTAAGCTTGCTGTTAGAACCGGACAATCAGCATTACTTTAGCGGATTCCGGGCAATTTCATTTTCCAGGCCGATCATACTGTTAGTGAGCCAAGACGCCACCGAACTGATCATTCCCGAGCTGGAAGAACAACACGCCAAAGCAACCTCGCAAGTCAACCAAACCTATATTTATTACGAGCACCCTGAAAAAGGAGATCGACCGCTTTCCTATCTCGACCATCTTCAAGAACGATTGTCGACGTTTCCCAAGGGTACAAAAATCGGCGTAGAGTTCCAAAAGATTTCAACCGGGTTATCTTTTCAATTGCAACGTGCCGGTTTCGAATTAGTTGATATTGGGCAGTACATCATCGAAATGAGATTTGTGAAAGATTCAGATGAATTGGGTTTGCTTATCGAAGCCGGGGCATTATCAGATATTGCCATCAATCGGTCATTACAATTCGCCGCAGCCGGGATCAGCGAGCTCGAGTTTGATTCGAAGGGCAATGCAGCGCTTTTGGAATTGGCTTCAAAATCATCCCGGACCACCATCATCGGCTTTGAGAACTGGACCTGCTCAGGCATTGTGCGCAGCGTGATGCCGCATTTGTATTCCAGCACGAGAGTGTTTTGCCAGGGTGATATGGTGATCCACAGCAGACAGGTATGGGTCAATGGATACCGGGCGGAAAATGAACGGACGTTTTTTATTGGAAAACCTTCGCCGAAACAGCTGGATGTGTTTAAAGTGGCAGTCGAAGCGCAGCAGGCCGGATTGAACATCATTCGCCCGGGAATTACAGCGAAAGAAGTTGATTTGGCCGCTTATGAAGTCATCAGAAAAGCAGGCTACGGCGAGTTCGTGAATCACCGTACCGGGCACGGGTTGGGGTTAACCGAGCATGAAGAGCCCTATTTACGCTTCGATTCTGATTTGATCTTGCAGGAAGGAATGGTCTTTACCATAGAACCGGGCATTTACGTTCCAGGTGTTGGGGGATTTCGGCACTCGGACACCGTCATTTTGCAAAAAAACGGCGCACTATCCATTACGAATTGTCCCCGTGACGTCGAACAATTGATTTTCAACTAGTATCCAATCGGTCATAGGAGTAGAGGGGAATTATGTGAGCAAGCCAGTCATTTGGATGGTTACAGCGATTATCATTTGGGGAACAACCATCCCCCCAACAAAATGGGCATTGGAAGCATTCCAACCGTTTACACTTACTTTCTTGCGATTGTTTCTTGCCGGAGCGTTTTTTATCCCACTGGCTTGGATGCATGTATGGAAAAGCAAAATGATCATCGCGATTCCCTGGTCCCGGTTGTGGGGGCAATCTTTTACCGGTGTCGCTGGTTACTTTGCCCTCAATCAGTACGGAATTTCACTGACTAGCGGCGTGAATGCCAGCATTCTCGGTGCCTCCCTGCCTCTATTTACGATTATTCTTGCCATGATTTTTCTTAAAGAACGGATTACGCTGGCCAAATCGGTCGGGTTGATTTTAAGTGTGGCAGGTGTACTGATCATTTCCGTTCACCCGACTACGGAACCCGCGCAAAGTTCGTTTACAGGCGACCTGCTCGTATTAGTCGGCTGCTTCGTTTGGGCCATTTACGTGATCCAGATGAAACGCTCCGGGGAGGAAGCCGGGTTAACAAGTGAGATGTATACCTCGTTAATCCTCTTGCTCGGTTCTGTTATGATTTTGCCGCTATGTGCCGGGGAGATTTACGTGAATGGATGGCCGCAAGTAACCTGGAAAAGCTCATTAAGCGTGGCGTTTCTCGCGCTTGGACCGACGGTTTGCGCCTACTGGCTCTGGAACAAAAGCTTGAGGCATGTGTCGGCTACTAGTGCCAGCGCCTATTTAAACGCTTTGCCATTAGTTAACGTTGTCACTTCCATACTTTTTTTGGGAGAGATCGTCTCATGGAAGACAGTATGTGGAGGATGTATTGTTTTGCTCGGAGTATTTTTTGTCGAGAAGAAAGTGCGAGTTACCGTTCCAAAAGAGGGGCAAATATCCGGAGGACGATGATTGCTTCACTGGGTTGATCAAGCAGTAAGCGAAAACCTTTGTCACACTCCTTTCCGAGCATGATTCGATCTACTGGACAACAGAACAAGGAGCATCTACTATATAATAGCGTAAGGGTATCTTGGAAATTCGAATCTGTTCTCCCTGAGAATTTTTGGCTTTGACAAGATATGAAGGGGGTATCCTATGAAAAAACGCGACATTCAAATAAATCGCATGCTTACTTATTTTATCGATGCCACAGCGCAAATTATTGAAAAGGAAGGTATCGAAAATGTGACGATCAGGAAGATTGCCGACATTGCCGGTTACAATAGCGCGACGATCTACAACTATTTCGGCGAGCTGTCTCACTTGATCTTTTTTGCAGCGTTGAAATTTATTAAAGGATACATTAAAGACCTTTCTATCTACATGGCCAGCAGCGATCACCCACTGGAAAAGTACCTGTTAAGCTGGGAGTGCTTCTGTAAGCACTCCTTCAAAGACCCGCATATTTACCATGCGATTTTCATCGCAAATCTGGGTGAAATGCCCAGCGAGCTGTTCCAACGTTACTACAACCTCTACCAGTCCGACCTCATCGACATTCCGGAAGATTTAAAATCGCTCATTCTTGAGGACAACTTGAGCAAACGAAGCAGAACCGTATTGGAAAAGTCGGTCAAGGAAGGTTACATCAAAGAGGAAAATCTTGAGGCAATCAATGAAATGACGATCTTGATCTGGCAAGGAATGCTGACGAGCATCCTCAATAAACGACGGGAATACGATCTCGACGAAGCTATGAAGAAGACCATGAGCTTCATCAGACAAGTCACTTTGGGTGCGAGCAATCTAGGTGTAGATGCCGACTTGTACAACATACAAAGGTACTAGCATGCCGTTCGTTCCACCCATTCACGCAAGCTGTGCCTGCCATCGTCACAGGCAAGGCTCCCCATATTAGCAAGCTTGCGAAGCGGCTGTCCCACATAGAAACCGGGACAGCCATTCGCTTGTCACCCAAAAGCGCCAGAACTAAGGAAGCCAGCCCTCGTGACTACGTGTTCCTGCCGATGGTCATCTGGCTGATCGGCAGCGTTTACCTGCAAATTCGATATTTTAGCAAGCCAATCCTACAAAAACCGCCGATGCACCTTCTTGCCATCGTACGTAAACAGCACCGCCCGATCCTCAATCACTGACTCCAGATGCACTGTCTTGCCCCATAGCTGGTAGACGTACGGCATCGTCCGCTCGACGTATTTGACGTCAAGCTCCATCCCCTCAAAATAATGCTTCACATACAGCTCCCCGGAGCGCAGATAATCCCCGTCGTGAACCATCAGGTAAGGAAACCCGCCGTTGACCCGCGAATTCGCCAGACCGTCGCGCACCTGCTCCCACGCCTTCTCCGTGATCACCCAGTCGTTGCCCTGCTTGGCAAACGTATAGAGATCGAGCTTGGTGACGAGGTCCCTGGTCAAATAATTGCGGATAAAGCTGTTGTCCGACTCGATTTCCCGCACTTCGAACAGCTTAGCCCGGCCCTGGTTCGGTTTGCGCCCGAAGCGCTCCTGCTCTTCCTTCGTCGGATTGTCGAAGCGCTCTTCGATGTCTTCAAAAATTTTCAGCCCCAGGTGGTACGGATTGATGCCGGTGGTTGACGGCTGGATGACGGATGAGTGCAGGCGGGCGAATTCAATCGTCTCCGCCTCCGACAAGTCCATTTCGCGCAAAATCCGCGAGTGCCAGTACGACGCCCAGCCTTCGTTCATGATCTTCGTCTCCAGCTGCGGCCAGAAGTACAGCATTTCATCGCGCAAAATCGTCATGATGTCGCGCTGCCACTCCGCGAGATTCGTGCTGTGCTGCTGGATGAAGAGCATCATGTCTTTTTCCGGCTGTGCCGGAATGCGGCGGACTTGCTTCGGCGTCTCCTCTTCTTTCTCCGTGCGGTCCAGCCGCCAGAGGTCATCGTAGGGCGAGCTGTTCTCACGCTCATGCTTCGGCCCCTGCTGCTCCTCTTCCTCCGCTTCTATTTTCCACCTTAGCTTGGGCCGCAGCAGACTCGGGTCGATGTGCTCCTGTATCGCAAGGCAAGCGTCGAGAAACGTCTCCACCTCTTCCTTGCCGTATTTGATCTCGTACTGGCGAATCCGCTCCGAGCTGGCCGCCATGCTGTCCACCATGTCCCGCTGCGTGTTGGAAAAGCGCACGTTGTTTTTGAAAAAATCGCAGTGGCCCAATACGTGGGCGACGATCAGCTTGTTTTGGATCAGGCTGTTACCGTCAAGCAGAAACGCGTAGCATGGATTCGAGTTAATGACCAGTTCATAAATTTTGCTCAAGTTCAAATCGTATTGCAGCTTCATGCGATAAAAAGATTTGCCAAAGCTCCAGTGCGAAAAGCGTGTCGGCATTCCGTAGGCGCCAAACGTGTAAATAATATCGGCAGGGCAGATTTCGTAGCGCATCGGATAAAAATCCAGGCCAAAGCCCTTGGCGATCTCGGTGATTTCATCAATGGCATACTCTAAGGCTTTTTCCTCGTCAGTCCTCATGTCTTCCCCCCACTTTCGACAGTGCTTACTTTATGTATATGGGGAGCGTGCCACTGTTGAGCACCGAAACGTGGAAATCTCATCCCGGCTTCATGCGAGTCTGTTCATCAAATTGCAATTGGGCATCTGCAGGCAATTTGCGGTACAATAATGCTAATGCTTCTAGCAAACACGTCTGTACAAATACTTGTATAAAGAAAAGGAGCGATTGTACGATGCGCTTGTTTCTCGTGCTTGGCAGTATCAGCGGTTTCTTGTCCGTCGCCTTGGGGGCTTTTGGCGCACACATTTTGAAGGAAAAATTAGATGACTATTCATTAGGAATCTTTCACACAGGGGTTACCTATCAGACGACACATGCACTGGCACTTATCCTCGTGGCGATCTTGATCAAATTCTTCCCGCAATGCTCGTCGCTCACTTGGGCCGGCTGGTGTTTTACCATCGGAACGGTGCTCTTTTCCGGCAGCCTGTACGCCCTGAGCTTTTCCGGCGTCAAAGTGCTCGGGGCCATTACGCCAATCGGCGGCGTGTTGTTCCTGGTCGGCTGGGCATTGCTCGCTCTGTTCGGGTGGAAATCTTTCTCTTGAGCCGATCGTTGAAACGCTCTGGTTTTACGAGCGGCCATCCGGCAAGGCTGGAGGCAGCGTCGGCAGCCGCCTCCAGCCTTGCCGAAAAATACGCCGGGCTGCGGATGGACATCGTACATCTCTTTCCCTCCATGCTATGCTGATCGAATGTGCTCTGCTGCGATTCGTCAGTTGCCCTTTTCCGACATCGGAACACCGCCTACCGCCCAATGGGTTTTCGGGATTTCCGTCACGATTACGCGAACCCTATCTTTCGGTGTTTCCAGCTCGGTCGCCACCGCTTCCGTTACACTGGCGATCATGGAACTGATTTTTTCCTTGGATCGTCCCTCGAGGATTTGAATGTTGATGATTGGCATGGTCGTTCCTCTCCTTTTGCTTCTGACTGACTATTCTTTCATGCGGAACTCTACGGTACCGAGACCGTCGAGCCTGGCACTGACGAAGTCGTTTGCTTTCAACATCACCGCGCCGGTGATGCCGCCGGTCAAAATGGTCTGCCCTGCTTTCAGCTTCAGCCCTTTGCGCGCCAGCATGTTCGCAAGCATCGCCACAGAGTTGGCGGGATGGCCGAGAACGGCTGCGCCTGCGCCCAGATCCTTGATTTCTCCATTGATCGAAAGCGTCACGCCGACCAGATCGAGGTCCATGTCGGTCGGCCGCTTCATCGTGCTGCCAAAGACGACGCGGGAAGAAGACGCGTTGTCGGCGATAACATCCGGCAGAGTAAAGCGGAAGTTCTCATAGCGGCTATCGATGATTTCCAGTGCCGGGATGACGTATTCCGTCGCAGCCAGCACCTGTGCACCCGTCACCCCAGGCCCTTCAATATCGCGGCCGAGGATAAAGGCAATCTCTGCTTCGACTTTCGGGTGGATCAAATCGCTCATCGACAGCTCGCCGCCGGTTACGACCATATAGTCCAGGATGTAGCCGTAGATTGGCTCTTCCACGTTCATCTGCTTCATTTTCGCCTGACTGGTCAGACCCATTTTCGGCCCGACGACCTGATGGCCTTCCTCCAGCTTGATCCCGATCAGTTGTTCCTGGACGACGTATGCATCTTCGACCGACATATCCGGGTATTTTTCCGTAATGCGCGTCACTTCGCGCTTTTCCACTTCGGCTGAAATCAAGAAGCTGGCAATTGATGCCGCTGTAGCTCTATCCATAACGATCCCCCTAGTTGACAGCTGCCTGGCTTTTGCGCCGTGCTTGTTCCGCTGCAATATCTACGATCATGTCTTCCTGTCCGCCTACTACCTTGCGCTGTCCCAGCTCCATCAAAATGTCGCGCGAATCGAGCTGAAATCGCTTCGCTGCGCGCTGCGCATGCAAGAGGAAGCTCGAGTAGACGCCCGCGTAGCCGAGGACGAGGTTGTCACGCGTAATTTCTTGGGGCGTCGTCAGGATCGGCGCGACGATCTCTTCGGCCACGTCCATGATTTTGTACAGATCGATGCCTGTGCGAATGCCCAGCTTTTCCAGTACGGCGACGAGCACTTCCGTCTGGGTATTGCCCGCGCCGGCACCCAGGCAGCGAATGCTGCCGTCGATCCGCTTGGCTCCCGCTTCGATCGCGGCCATCGTATTCGCCATCGCCAGCGACAGGTTGTTGTGCCCGTGGAAGCCGACATTGACAGTCAGGCTCTGACGCAGCGCATGCACCCGCTCGCGTACCTGGTCCGGCAGCAAAGCGCCTGCCGAATCGACGATGTACACCGTATCCGCGCCATAGCTCTCCATCAGCTTGGCCTGTTCCACGAGCTTCTCGACCGGAGCCATGTGGGCCATCATCAAAAACCCTACGGTTTCCAGTCCGAGCTCCTTGGCGGTTTGCAAGTGCTGAGCGGAGACGTCCGCTTCCGTGACATGCGTCGCGACCCGGGCCATTTTTGCCCCGAGACTGGCCGCTTGCTTCAATTCCTTTACCGTTCCGATCCCCGGAAGGATCAAGACCGCTATTTTTGAGTCGCCCGCCACGGATACGGCCGCTTCGATCAATTCCATCTCATTCGTCCGCGACAACCCGTATTGCAGCGAGGAACCGCCCAATCCGTCGCCATGGGAAACCTCGATATAAGGAACATTCGCTTCACCCAATGCCTTGGCAATACTTACGACCTGGTCGACCGTATACTGATGGGCGATGGCATGACTTCCATCCCGCAATGCTACCTCTGTAATGAACAAATCGCGTTCTTTGCTCATAAGCCTGTATCCCTCCACTTTCTTGAACTCTACACGGTCGTTTTGGACAGCTTGTGTTTGGCAATTTCCTCGGCAACCTTTACGGCTGCAGCCGTCATGATGTCGAGATTGCCCGAGTAAGCCGGCAAATAGTCGCCCGCTCCTTCTACCTCGATAAATACCGTCACTTTGTTGCCTTCAAAAATCGGTTCATTGCGCAAGCGATAGCCAGGCACGTAGGACTGGATCGATTCCACCATCTGATAAATCGATTGCGAAATCGCCGCTTTGTCCATTTGCTCTGGATCGACTGTGGCATAAATCGTGTCACGCATCATGATCGGCGGCTCCGCCGGATTCAGGATGATGATCGCCTTGCCTTTTTTCGCGCCGCCGATCAGTTCCAGCCCGCGTGCCGTCGTCTGCGTAAACTCATCGATATTCGCACGGGTTCCGGGCCCTGCGCTCTTGCTCGAGATCGTCGCCACGATCTCTGCGTACTCCACCGGCGCTGCTCTGTTCACCGCATGGACGATCGGAATCGTCGCCTGCCCGCCGCACGTGATCAGGTTCACGTTGGGTGCATCCACGTGCTCGTCGAGGTTCACCGTCGGTACGACAAACGGTCCGACCGCAGCCGGCGTGAGGTCGATCGCCGTAATGCCGGCCTCTTTCAACGCTTTGGCATGACGGATATGTGCTTTGGCCGAAGTGGCGTCGAAGACGATATCGGCCAGTCCGGGATTTTGCAAAAATCCTTTCAACCCCGAATCGATCGCCACATATCCCAAATCCTTTGCCCGCTTCAAGCCGTCCGACTCGGGATCGATCCCGATCATCGTCGTCAGCTCCAAAATCGGCGAGCGCTCCAGCTTCATCAGCAAATCTGTTCCAATATTACCCGATCCGAGCACAGCTACCTTTACTTTTGACAAACCAATCACGTCCTTTCCGTCTCTATTTCGCTTCAGTAAATCTCACGCTTACTTCGCCCAGATGAGCCAGCCGAGCCTGGAAGTGATCCCCAGGGGCTGCATTGGCGGCTGCGGACAGTGCGCCAGAGAGAACCACTTCCCCGGCTTTGAGGACGATGCCGAATTCAAACAGCTTGTTCGCCAGCCAGGCGACGCAGGTGGCCGGATTGCCCAATGCTGCCGCGCCGACGCCCGTATTGACGATTTCGCCGTTTTTATACAGCACCATGCCGATTTGGGCGAGGTCTACCTTGTCGACGGACACCGGCTTGCCGCCCAGTACATACAGGCCAGAGGAAGCATTGTCGGCAATCGTGTCAGGCAGGGTGATTTTCCAATCCGCGATGCGGCTGTCGACAATCTCCAGTGCAGGCAGCACGTAATCCGTGGCCTGCAGTACATCAAGCTCCGTGACCCTCGGACCGGTCAGGTCGCGCTTCAGGACAAAAGCGATTTCCCCTTCAACGCGCGGCTGCAGGACTTTGTGAAACGGGATCTCGCCGCCGTTTTCCACGACCATGTCATCCAGCAGATGGCCGTAGTCCGGCTGGTCTACGCCAAGCAGCTTCTGCATCGCCTGCGAGGTCAGGCCGATTTTTTTCCCGACCACCCGGTAGCCTTGCTCGAGCTTGCGCTGAATCGTGACGAGCTGGATTTGGTACGCTTCCGCTGGCGTAATGTCCGGATACAGGGACGTGATCGGGGCTACGCCTTTGCCCTGCGCCACTGCTTTCGCCAGATGGTCAGCGTATTGAACAGATAAATCGGATGCGCTCATCGTCCATTCCCCTTCCTACAGCTTGATGCAGACGTTGGTCAGCTCGGAGTAGAATTCGAAGCTGTGCACGCCGCCCTCGCGTCCGATTCCGCTTTGCTTCATGCCGCCGAACGGCGTGCGCAGGTCGCGGAAGAACCAGGTGTTGACCCAGATGATCCCCGCTTCGATTTGCCCGGCAACGCGGTGGGCACGGCGCAAATTGTTCGTCCAGATCGTTGCGGAGAGACCGTAATGCGTGTCGTTAGCCGCTTCGATGACTTCTTCTTCCGTGTCGAATGGAATCACGGTTACGACTGGTCCGAAGATTTCTTCCTTGACGACGCGGCAGTTGTTGTTCAAGCCGGTAATGATCGTCGGCTCCAGGTAATAGCCTTTTTCCAAGCCTTCCGGGCGGCGTCCGCCGAGGATGATTTCCCCGCCTTCTTCTTTGGCCAGCTCGATGTAGCTGGTTACGCGGTGGAAGTGCTCCTCGCTGATCAAAGCGCCCACCTTGGTCTTTTCCTGGAACGGATCGCCGACCACGAGTTCTTTCGCTTTCGCCACGAACTTGTCGAGGAATGCTTGGTAGGCGGAGCGCTCGACGTAGATCCGCGAGCCGCACAAGCAGACTTCCCCTTGGTTGATAAAGCTCGATTTCAGCGTCGTTTCAATCACTTCATCGAGATCGGAATCGGCAAAAATGATGTTCGGATTTTTGCCGCCCAATTCGTAGGAAAGGCGCTTGAGTGATTTGGCAGCCGTTTGCATAATGATTTTTCCCGTTGTTGTTTCGCCGGTAAACGAAATTCCGTTTACATCCGGATGCTCGGCCAGGGCAGCGCCGGCAGAATCGGGACCGAAGCCGTGCACGAGGTTGATCACGCCTGCCGGAACGCCCGCATCGCGGCAAATTTCCGCCAGAACAGTCGCCGTCATCGGTGTCAGCTCGGCCGGTTTCATCACGACTGTATTGCCCGCAGCGAGTGCCGGAGCCAGCTTCCAGGTCAAGAGCAGCAGCGGCAGATTCCACGGATTGATCAGGCCGACTACGCCCAAGGGCCGGCGAATCGCGTAGTTCAGGGCGATGTCATCGGATTGCGAGGCTTCTGTACCGAGCGTGCGGATATAGTCGGCAAAGAACTGAAAGTTGTACGCCGAACGAGGAATATCGATGCTTTTGGACAGCCAGAGCGGTTTGCCCGTATCAAGCGATTCCAGAACTGCCAATTCCTCCAGTCGTTCCATGATCAGCTCGCTCACGCGGCGCAGGATGTTCACCCGCTCGGTCGCCGTCATTTTTTTCCACGGTCCTTTGAGCGCTTCCTTCGCTGCCGCTACGGCAAGCTCGATCTCTTCTTTTCCGCCAAGCGCTACCGTTCCCAGCACTTCTTCTGTTGCCGGGTTGATGTTTTCAAACACCGCACCGTTGCCAGACGGTACGAACTCGCCGTTGATAAAGTGCAGACAATCGATTGGTTTTACATTTGGTTGCATGATGGTTTCCTCCTCCAATTTTTACTTAACTATTCGGAAATTTGTGTATGTTTGTACCCATACTATAAATGGAACATTTGCCGAAAGAAACAACGCTGTTCCTCTATGAAGAACAGCGCGAAATTTTTTTCGTTTTTTGTATGTACGGCCCATCTCCGTTCGCCGTCCGGTCCCAACGGAAAAGACCGTTTCGGGATAGCCATTGCCGAGCACCGGCTCTTTTCTATATAATGAAGCCAAGTTTCATCCTGTCCGGCTCTTCCCTCCGGCAGCGGCCGTTACAAACCGGATTCATTTCAACAATTTGGTCAGTAATGCCCAGTAGTCGCACTGACTTTCCGAATGGAAATGCAATCATAGTGAAAGGAACGTGGCCCAATGGCAAACAGTACGGACAAACGTTCATTATCATCCGTGAGCAACGCCCTCCGCATCCTCCGATCCTATACGCTGGACCGGCCAAGCCAGGGGATTACGGAAATTGCCGCTTCGCTCGGTTTGGGTAAAAGCACAGTCCATCGTCTCGTGACGACCTTGACCAACGAAGGCTTTCTCGTGAAAGAAGCAGACACGCAGAAATATCGGCTGGGCTACTCGGTACTCACCCTGAGCGGCGTGGTCACCTCCAGTCTGGACATCTATACGGAAGCGTTGCCGATCGTTCGCAAGCTTGTCGATTCCGTGGGAGAAACCGCCCATATCGGCATCCAGGATGGGCACGATGTCATCTACGTGATGAAAATCGAATGCAACCACCAGGTGCGTTTCCTCACCCACGTAGGCAGACGCAACCCGCTTTACTGCACGAGCTCCGGGAAAGTCTTGCTCGCCTACAAGGAGCACGAGTTTCTTCAGGAAATTGAAAAATCGCTGGTGAAAAGGGCACCCAACACGATAACCGATCCCGTACTCCTTGAACACAGCTTGCAAAAAATCAGAGCTGATGGCTACGCGACCAGCTTTGAAGAGCTGCTGGAGGGCGTGCACTCAATCGCTGCCCCGATCCGCGATTACACCGGAAACGTCATCGCCGCGCTGAACATCGTCGGCCCCAAACAGCGGATGGGACGACAAAAGTTCCCCCTGCTCACCAGGAAAGTGGTTGAGGCGAGTCAAGAAATTTCCGCAAAATTGGGATATTACAGACCGCGACATTCATCCTGAAACGGAAAAAGCGTCAATCGCGGCGACCGTACACGCAATCAACGAAACATCGAGATTATCTGCAAAATGCGACGGGGCCAGCACCTTTGTGGTGCCAGCCCTGCGCTTACTTCAGATTCAGGTTTTTCAGTACGTTAATGACAAATAGCAGGATGCCGACGTATGTAACCAGAGAACCAAGGATGACAATGACCACAACCCCGGGGACGCCCAGGATCTCCAATGCGAGAAAGCCTTGAAAAATGGGGAAGCTGATGTTGTACACCCAGAACTGCACTTTGGAAAGCTTGGTTTCGCCTGCTTTTGGATAAAAATGATAAATGAGTCCCATGAGTGCCATCGATACCCAGCCAAGCAAATTAACGTGGGCATGAACGGAAGCAAGCATGAATTTTTGCGTAATGCCCATCAAGATCCCGATGGTTACGGCGATCGCGAAGTACACGACAGCGACCTTCAAATAACGCTTTCCCATCCTTTCTAACTCCCTCCCTGTTTGAAAATTGACACAATTATTTATACCATATAGCCTATGTTGTGACAACCTTATATATTCATAGCGTTTATTAGAAAAGAGCTAGTCCCGGGCTGGCGTGAGGGAGAGAGAAAAGCGGATGGGCTACGTCTGGTGAGACGCTTGCAGGAAGCCGGGAAGTCCGGCTCCACTCCGAAAACGGCACGCCGCCCAAAATTCCGAAGAAGATGATTCAATCGTAGAGTTGGACTATAAAGCTGTGCCGTTTTCTCCGCTCCGCCTGAGCGAGCGTCTCAAAGGTCTAAGCCCATTCCGCTTTTCTCTCTCAGAGTGACTGATCAGAATCAACGTGCGAAAAAAAAGAACGGTTTTCCCTCGTACATAAACGAGAACACGTCTGAATCTTCTTAGCTGTTCAATGAAGCATGAGCACTTCAAATAGCACACTTGATAGGAACGAGAAGAGAATGATCGAAAATTCATTGGAATTGCTACCGTTTGCTCGAAAACGACTGTCGCTAAGATCCACCGGCTTTCAACATCCTGAACATCCCACAAACACTGTAGCTGGGGAATCGCCAAGAAGAGATAAGCGGAGCTTTTTGGCGGAGTCGGCCTTGAATACTCCCCCGGGCGCTGTCACTTGCGGAGTGTTCTCTTCTTGGCGATTCCCCCTCGCCTCCACTGGACCTTCGTGTGCACGTTGACTACAGCACGATATAAAAAACCTCGATACGGAAAATGCTGTCTGCTGCCAGCGCAGAGCATTTTCCGTACCGAGGTCTTATGTATTTTCGTTCATCTATTCAAATTCGAGCAAGCCTTTTTTCGCTGCGTACCGCACCAGCTCAGGCCGGGTTTTTAAATGCAGCTTCTCCATGATTTTCGTCTTGTGGGTTTCGACTGTCTTGACGGATAGCACGAGCTGCTCGGCAATCTCCTTGTTGGCATAGCCTTTGGCGATCAGTGCGAGAATTTCTCGTTCGCGATCGGTCAACACATCGAATTTGCCCTGATCCTCGCCTCTTTGCACGCGTTGGAGAAATTCCTGGATCAACGATTTCGTCGCCGAAGGATAGAGATACGCCGCGCCCTGGCAAACCTGGCGAATCGCGGTAATCAGGTCGATTTCCGGAGCTGTTTTCAAAATGTAACCGGAAGCGCCTGCTTGCAGAACGCGGAAGAGGTATTCTTCATCATCATGCATCGTCAAAATTAAAATGTTGATCTCCGGCGCAGCTTCCTTCAGCCTGGCCGTCGCGGACAGTCCGCTCTCGCCAGGCGGCATGCTGATGTCCATGACGACCACGTCCGGGCGCAATACCAATGCTTTGTCAAATGCCTCTTTGCCATCTGCCGCCGTACCGACGACTTCCAGATCGCTCTGGGCGTTGATCAGCATCGAGAGGCCGGAGCGTACAACGGCATGGTCATCGGCGATAAGAACTCGGATCGACATGGATCGGCTCCCCCTTTTCGTTAAGTGGCAGGACAACCTTGATCGTCGTCCCGGCCAGCAGTGCTGACTGGATATGCAGCTGGCCGCCCAAGAGGTGCGCCCGCTCCTGCATCCCGTAGAGTCCGAGTCCCGTCCGGTCATCTCGAACCTGGTCGAGATCAAAGCCCTTTCCCTTGTCCGCTATGACGACTTCCACCCGATTGATCTGGTCGTCAATCAGCACGCTGATTTTGTCGGTATCGGCGTATTTGGCTGCATTGATCAACGCTTCCTGACAGATCCGATACAGCGCTGTCTCCACGGCTGAAGCATAACGCCGCCGCGGTCCTCTGATCTCCAATTCGATTTCGATGCCGAATATTTGCTCATATCGCTTGACGTGCGAGCGTATCGCCGGAACGAGCCCGAGATCGTCCAATGCGGATGGCCGAAGCTCCGCAGCCAGGTTTTTCACTTCGTCGAGAGCCTTTGCCGTCATCTGCTGAACGCTGCTCAGATGGTTGGCAGCCGCCTCATCTATTTTTATCCCGTTCATCACATTTAAACCAACGAGTATGCTGTATAGGGCTTGACCGACACCGTCGTGCAATTCCCGTGAAATCCGCTTCCGTTCCTCTTCCTGAGCCTGAATGACGTGATTGGTCATCAGTCGCAGGTTGCGCTCGCGCTCGGTTTTTTGCTGCTCGGACATGTCGCGCAAAATCACGACCAGCGAGCCTTTCGCATCCTGCGGAAGCTTGGTCGAGCTTGCCGTAACGGGAAATTGCCGACCCGATTTGGTCACGACGTACATTTCAAAGCTGGGGACGTTCAATTGCGAGGTAAAACAGTCCGTACAGGTCATTTCCGCAGAGCAGGTGGCCATTCCCCGACAGATTTGACAAAAATGGATCGAATGAACCAGCTCTTCACTTGACCATTCCGTCAGTCGTTCGGCAGCCGGATTCATTCCGATGACGATCCCATCATGGTCAATGATCAAAATGGAGTCGGTTATGTGCTGAAAAATCGATTCCATCAACGCGGACGCCTCACTGACTGCCCCCGCCTTATCTAACCAAGTCATCAGCTGGTGCCTCCTTTTTGGAAAAATGTTCCTGACCGGTTGGGTTCGCTTCCTTTTTATCATAACGTATAAGTGATGCCGAATAAATGGCGCTTTGATGACAGTTTCTTTACAAACTGCCAGGGCAGTTTCATTGCAAACTGCCCCTAAGCAGTTTCATTGGAAACTGCCCAAGGCTGTTTCATTTGAAACTGCCTACAAGCGGCGTGCGAAGCTGCTCAGCCGCCCAAAAGATCTGCTCCAGCTCATTTGTAAAGGCACGGACTTCTCTGCAGCCGACGAGCAGCACACCCTGGACCTTATCTTTTCCGGAAATGGGAACGACAACGACCGACTTGAGACCTTCTGCCAGCAAGATCGGGTATTCACTTGGGTCATCT
>CAMIVR010000085.1 GCA_946402065.1 uncultured Brevibacillus sp.
CATAAGCGCAACTAAGGCTACGCCGAAAGGCTTGGCGTAGCCAAGTTTTCTAAACTAAGACCTTACCAATAGCGAGACAAAGCCCAATATGATAAAAAGCGGAGACGTTTGGAGCAAAGCAGATGGCGATTAATCTAGCGTCTGTTATACAGAGAAAACGAGTTGTTATAGGACATGAATCCGAATAAGCCGGTTCAAGGAGTACGCGATCGTGCCAATTCCAAGCCGATGAACAGTACAAGTCTGCTCACCAGACTCATGTAGTGACTAATTCCCGCCACTGATAGAGATAATAAACGTATCCACTCTTGGGAAAAGGAGCGATCCATGTGATTTCTGCGAAAAAACGAGAACAGCTGCGTCAGTTCATGCAGCGCGAAGAGAGTAAAATCGTCAACATCGTGCTGAATGACGCAAATCAGGTCGCCGGCGAGATTGACCGGACGACTGCGGACGGCATACATCTGACGGACGGCCGGCATTACAGCTACGATGAAATTGCCGAGATAAACGGCGTGTACTAGCGTCAGGCGTTACGCCAGGCGATCGGGTGCAAAGAAGTGACGCAAGCCGTCCGGCAGCTCTTTTTGCCATAAGCCCCACGTGTGATTCCCTGGCTTTTCTACATAGTGCAAATCGCAGTTTCGCTGTTCCAATGCCAGCTTGGCACGACGGTTAAACTGCACGAAGTCAAACGTGCCTGATGACGTTTCGACGTCTGTTTCGTCCAGCCCGACGATCATCCACATGCGGAGCCAAGACAGGTCTGCCTCCTCTTCCATACGGTCAATGCTTGACGGGAAGTAAGCACCGGAGAGCGAGAGAATATTGGCGAATAACTCAGGATAATCGAGAGCGATGTGCAAAGAGACCGTTCCGCCCAGTGAGTCGCCGGCGAGTATGCGCGACTTGGCCTCGCGTCTGATCGGATAGCGTTCCTCGATAAAGGGGATCATCTCTTCGCAAAAAAATCGCTTGTACGCTTCTGTATTTTCACCGTCGGCAGCGTATTCGCTAGTGCGTCTGCTGCGCTCAACAGAGACGCCGACGACGATAAACGGCGCCACGTCTTCTTCGAGAATGAGCTGGTTGGAAATCGTGGCAATTCTGCCCATTGTAAAAAAATCGTTGCCGTCTTGACAATAGACGACCGGATATGACAGCAAATCGTTGTAACCGGGCGGCAGATACACTTTGAGCGAGCGGGAGGATCCGAGAATGGCACTGTTGATCTCCTCCCGTTGAATCGTCCGTTTAAGAAAATCGTTCATTGGGCAACCCCTCTTTTTTATTTTTTTTATAAAATATCCCTTGAAAAAAACTAATACAGATCTTATGATATAGCAGAACAGATTAGAAATAAACCCTGTAATATCAGTATTGTAACACAAAAAACAGTTTTATAACTGAGGTATAACAGGGTGAGTCAGCTACGCTTGTCTGTTCGGCGAGCGGGCGATCAACAGCTTTTCAATACGGATAAGAGGTGAATACAATGAGTGTTTCTACAACTGTTGAACAAACAGACAACATTACACCATTGCAAATTTTGGCACCTGACGGCACGGTTGTGCGTCCGGACTTGATGCCGAAATTGTCGGATCAGGAGCTGCGCGAAGTCATGCGCAAAATGGTGTTTACCCGCGTATGGGACCAACGGGCGATCAGCTTGAACCGTCAAGGCCGCCTCGGCTTTTACGCGCCTGTTGCAGGTCAGGAAGCAACCATGATTGGCTCACAATCCGCTATCGATAAAAAAGACTTTATTTTGCCTAGCTACCGCGATATCCCGCAAATGGTATGGCACGGCTTGCCGCTGTATCAAGCATTTCTGTATTCCCGCGGACATGTACATGGTGGACAAATTCCCCAAGATGTAAACGTTTTAATGCCGCAAATCATCATCGCTGCGCAATGTACGCAAGCAACCGGCATTGCCATGGGCTTCAAGCTGCGCAATGAAAAGCAAGTGGCCATTACCTATTTCGGTGACGGAGCTACCTCACAGGGTGATTTTTATGAAGGCATGAACTTTGCCGGGGTGTATAAGCTGCCCGTTATTTTCTTCTCGCAAAACAACCGCTACGCGATTTCTGTACCATTTGAAAAGCAAACAGCGGCAGGCAGCGTGGTCATCAAGGCCAAAGCTGCCGGGATTCCCGGCGTTCAAGTAGACGGCATGGACGTACTCGCTGTCATCAAAGCGACCCAGGATGCAAGAGAGCGCGGCCTCAACGGCGAGGGTGCGACACTGATCGAGGCGTTGACTTACCGCTACGGCCCGCACACGATGGCCGGTGACGACCCGACTCGCTATCGCAAAGGCGAAGAGCAATCGGAGTGGGAAAAACTCGATCCGCTCGTTCGCTTCCGCACCTTCCTTGAAGGAAAAGGACAGTGGAGTGAAAAAGACGAGGAAGCAGTGATTGAAGAAGCGAAGCAAGCGGTCGCCGACGCGATCAAACAAGCGGACGCTCAGCCGAAAATGAAAGTATCGGATCTGATCGACGTAATGTATGAAACACTGCCGCCCGGACTGGAAGAGCAAAAGGCAGAATACCTGGCGAAGGAGTCGAAATAAGGTATGGCACAAATGACGATGATTCAGGCCATCACAGACGCGATGCGCCATGAACTTGCCCGTGATGAAAAAGTACTCGTCTTCGGTGAAGACGTCGGGAAAAACGGCGGGGTGTTCCGCGCCACCGAAGGATTGCAGCAGGAATTTGGCGAAACACGCGTATTCGATACACCGCTTGCTGAATCCGGTATCGGCGGTTTGGCAGTCGGTTTGAGCGTCAACGGGTTCCGCCCTGTAGCGGAAATCCAATTTTTTGGCTTCGTGTTTGAAACCTTTGATGCAATCGCATCGCAAGCAGCGCGGATGCGCTACCGTTCAGGCGGACGGTACCACTCTCCGATCACGTTCCGTTCGCCTTTTGGCGGCGGGGTAAAAACGCCTGAGCTGCATGCCGATTCACTGGAAGGTCTGTTCTTGCAGACGCCCGGCGTGAAAGTAGTGATTCCGTCGACGCCGTACGATGCCAAAGGACTGCTGATCTCGGCTATCCGCGACAACGACCCGGTCATTTTCCTCGAACATATGAAGCTGTACCGTTCGTTCCGCGGCGAAGTGCCAGAAGGCGAATACACCATTCCGATCGGCAAAGCTAACGTGGTCAAAGAAGGCAGCGACGTGACGATCATTACGTACGGTGCGATGGTTCACACCAGCCTGAAAGCAGCAGAAGAAATCGAAAAGGCGCGCGGCACCAAAGTCGAAGTCATCGACCTGCGGACGATCAACCCGCTCGATATGGAGACGGTGCTCGCTTCCGTGAAAAAGACCAACCGTGCGATTGTCGTTCAGGAAGCGCAGCGTTCCGCTGGCGTAGCTGCAGAAATCATTGCACAAATCAACGAAAAAGCGATCCTTCATCTGGAAGCTCCCGTACTGCGTGTCACTTCTCCGGATACGGTATATCCGTTTGCCCAAGCGGAGGACATCTGGCTGCCAGACGTGAAGCGCGTTGTCGATGCATTGACACAAGTGCTGGATTTCTAAGAAAAAGCTGACATATTGGCGGAAAGACGAACTTTCCGCCTTCTTTACCGCTTTTGCAGATGATTGTATAGGAGGGATTATGGGTGAGTCGGTTTGAATTCAAACTTCCGGATATCGGTGAAGGTATTCACGAGGGCGAAATCGTCAAATGGCACGTGAAACCCGGCGATGCGATAGAAGAAGACCAGGTAATCGTAGAGGTCCAAAATGATAAGGCAGTCGTGGAAATACCATCGCCTGTAAAAGGCAAGGTGCTTGAGCTTAAAGTGAATGAAGGTGTTGTCGCAGTTGTCGGCGATACACTGGTTGTCTTCGAAGTCGAAGGTGAAGTGCCAAACCTGCCTGCACACGGCCACGCTGAAGCGGCGGCTGAAGGCATTGAGCCCGGCTGCGATATCGGGGCACAAATCAGCAGCAACGCCAACCAACCGCTTGACACGCCGGCGGCTGCAAGCCCTGCGCAAGCGGCGCCAGCAGTCGCTGCGGCACCGATCGAACGCGCGCATGTCCTGGCTACTCCATCCGTGCGCAAATATGCACGCACCCAGGGGGTAGACTTGACGGTTGTTCCAGGTACAGGTAAACTTGGACGCATCACCCGCGAAGACGTGGACCGCTTCTTGTCTGGCGGTGTACAAGCGGCTGTTCCTGCAGCGGTACCAGCGGCGTCTGCGGAAGCAGCGGGCGCACCGGCTGCTGAACAAGCTGCAGCCCAACCGGCAGCCGCACAGGCGCCTGCTGTTCACTACGTGACGCAGGGCGGCGATGTAGAGGAACGCGTGCCGTTGAAAGGAATCCGCAAATCCATCAGCAAGGCGATGGTCAAATCGGCATTTACGGTTCCGCATGTGACGATCTTTGATGAAGTCGATGTCACAGGCCTTGTTGCGCTGCGCAAGGAAGGCAAGGTGCTGGCTGAAGAAAAAGGCATCAAGCTCACGTACTTGCCGTTTATCGTCAAGGCAGTTGTCGCTGCATTGAAGAAATTCCCTGAGCTGAACGCTTCCATTGACGATGAAAAACAGGAAATCGTGTACAAGAAATACTACAACATCGGAATCGCCACGTCGACAGACGATGGCTTGCTGGTTCCGGTCGTAAAAGCGGCAGACCGCAAATCGATGTTTGAGGTGGCCGCCGAAATCGGCGAGCTCGCCGCCAAAGCGCGGGATCGCAAAGCGAGTTCCGATGAGCTGAAAGGTTCTACGTTCAGCATTACAAATATCGGATCCGCAGGCGGCATGTTCTTTACCCCGATCATTAATTACCCGGAAGTAGCCATTCTCGGTGTTGGCCGAGTCAGCGAAAAACCGGTTGTAAAAAACGGGGAAGTCGTCGCTGCTCCTGTGCTGGCACTGTCACTCAGCTTTGATCACCGCCTGATCGATGGCGATCCGGCACAGCGATTCGTAAACTACGTGAAGCAGCTGTTGGAAAACCCAACACTGCTGATCATGGAGGGATAAAGAGATGGTAGTTGGAGAGTTTACCACAGAAGTTGATGTACTCGTCATTGGCGCAGGCCCTGGTGGTTATGTAGCCGCCATCCGTGCGGCACAACTGGGAAAATCCGTGACGATCGTCGAGAGAGAAAATCTAGGCGGCGTGTGCCTGAATGTCGGCTGCATTCCATCAAAAGCGCTGATCAGCGCTTCCCATACGTACGAGCATGCCAAGCAAGCGGCGTCCATGGGGATTACGGTAGGCGATATCAAGGTTGACTTCGCCAAAGTCCAGGAATGGAAAGCAGGCATCCTCAAAGGGCAAACAAACGGCGTGAGCACGCTGTTGAAAGGCAATAAAGTACAAATCGTTTCCGGTGAAGCCCTGTTCGTCAGCGAAAACGAAGTGCGCGTTTTCCACGGCTACGACGTCAATCGCTACAAATTCAACCACTGCATCATCGCGACAGGATCGCGTCCGATCGAATTGCCGGCGTTCCCGTTCGGCAAACGCGTCTTGTCGTCTACGGAAGCATTGGCCTTGCAAGAAATTCCGAAGCGTCTGGTCGTCATTGGCGGCGGCTACATCGGTATCGAGCTGGGCAGCGTATTCGCCCGCTTCGGCACGCAAGTAACCGTGCTGGAAGGTTCTGATCAAATCCTCCCGGGCTTCGAGCCGGAAATGACGCGCTTGGTTGAACGCAAGCTGAAAAAGCTGGATGTGAAAATCAACACGAAAGCACTTGCTCAGGGCGTGGAAGAAACCGAAAACGGCGTCATTGTCAAAGCGGAAGTAAAAGGCGAGGCGCAAAGCTTTGAGGCAGACTACGTACTCGTAACCGTAGGCCGCCGTCCAAACACAGACGAGCTCGGTGTAAAAGACATCGGCATGAAGCTGAACGAGCGCGGATATATCGAAGTGGACCAACAAGGTCAAACAAGCATTCCGAACGTCTATGCCATCGGTGACATCGTCGCTGGCCCGGCGCTGGCACACAAAGCTTCCTACGAAGGCAAAGTGGCAGCAGAAGCGATTGCCGGCATGCCGTCAATCGTCGATTACAAAGCGATTCCGGCCGTTGTGTTCTCTGATCCGGAAATCGCCAGCGTCGGCCTTAGCGAACGCGAAGCGAAAGAACAAGGCATTGATTACGTCTCCGGCCGTTTCCCGTTTGCTGCGAATGGCCGCGCTGCATCGCTCAACGCTGGTGAAGGTTTTGTGAAACTTGTCGCCGAGAAAGCGACCGGACTGGTTCTCGGAGCGCAGATCGTCGGGCCGGAAGCATCCAACCTGATTGCAGAAATCGGCTTGGCGATTGAGATGGGAGCGACTCTGGAAGACATTTCGCTGACCATTCACGCCCATCCAACGCTCGGGGAAGTAACGATGGAAGCTTCTGAGGTAGCACTCGGACACCCTATACATGTACTAAACAAATAAGTATAATAAGTAGTGTAAACAAAAGAAGGAGGCTCTCCTTCTTTTGTTTTATACATACGCAATCGTACAGGAGGTAGTGGAATTGAGTCCTATCGGAATGGTTCACGACATTGCCGCATTGGTTATGATCGCCTGTTTACTGCTGCCTTTCTCCGCCGTGCGCTTTTTGAAACGGAGCCCGGAGGAGGCTATTGCCAAAGCGAACAAGCTGATCGTATGGCTGAGAGTGCCGCACATCATCCTGATCGTCTCGCTGATTTCGGGATTCATCCGGGTCGGCTGGCACTTCAGTTCATGGCTGATCGGAGTTTTGATTATTTTCCTCGTCATTGCCGCGATGCTGGGGATTATTTCCAAAACGGTCAAAACGATTAAGCAGCAAGCGGAAAACAACGAGTCGTTTCAGGCCAGCGCACAAAAGTTTTTGCGACTGAGCATCGTTTTGGCTATCGCGATTATTGCGATGGTCGTGTACAAGCTGGTATAAGCGTGAAGCCTTGAATAATACGACACGCAGGAAAAAACCGTCGGGTGTGCACATGGCATCGCGACGGTTTTTTGTCTGTGGAATCCGCTGAACGGGTGCGGTGGTCCGGCAGGAAGGGCTTGCTTCATGATTGGCTGGGATGATCAGGGTGGATTTCAGCTAAGGAGATTAGCAGGATAGGGCAGTCAGCTCGTTCCCCCAACGGCATTGTACACGACGTGGATGGACTTTTGCTGCTTGGAGAAGTCGAATGTTTCAGTGGAAAACCAGCTTGGGAGAAGGACCAGGGAACGCAGCTCCAATCGCTCTTGTTTCTTGTCCTGCTTGCGGATTGACAAGCGCTTGCTCGCGGGATCGTAGGTGATGTTAGCGGACAGTGAGGACAGGTAGCTCCCGAGTGAATGATTGTTTAACGATTCTTCCAGTCTTTCCAAGTGGGGCTGCAGACAGGCGGTTATGTCTTTCCAGGCAGGCTCAAAGACGAGCTGCCAATAGGAAGAGAGGAAGAGAATCAAGCGATGTTTGACCAATTCCGGATCCCGCTTCAAATCCATTTCGATCCGGTATGTAAGCTCCTTGTGCTTGCGATTCTCGTGCCGCAAAGCCAACAGAAAGGATTGGGCAAATTCATCCGCTGGCAAATGTAGCAAATATTCAATCAGATGATCCAGCTCCTCGACGCGCCACATGACGGAAGGGGCAAACAGAACCGGAACCGTCTCGGCAAAAACGGGAGCGAAGTAATGCCATTCCCGCTCCATTTTGGCACGTTCCAGTTGATGCTGTGCCTGATCTGCCCATTTGAGCAGATCTTGCTGAGGGGAAGTTTGGGTTAGGATGTGCATGCTTGCCGCCATTTCATAAAAAACAGCGATGCTGAAAGTAGCAATCTGGCGCAAGTCGTCCAAAAGCGACAGTTCGATGGTTATCATTACGTCTATCCTCCTCACGCATACTTCTTTCATCATACGCAGGATTTTGGGACAATTCAATCCGCACGAGGAGGAAATTGTAGATTGAGAAGGCCGGGAATACGCCCTAGCCTTCTCTCGTCTTCACATTGCGCGAATGGTTGACCTGTTTGACCTGTTTGGAGCCAGCCATCGGCTCACCCGATTGTTGAACAGGCTCTGCGTGGTTGTTGTATGCCTCATGAGGGTTGTCTTCTGTAATTCGATTGTCTTTGCGCATACGTCCAGCTCCTTTTTCATGATCTGACCGTGCAAATCTGGCTTCCACCGAAACGATTTCGCTCCGGTCGGGAAGCCGCACGTTTGCCAAGCTTGTTATAGTATGGGTTAAAGTGTTGATCCTATGCGATCGGAACAAAGAGGAAATCTCTGTGAAAACGGTGTTGAGGGGTTTCGAAACGGCCGCATAGCTGTTATCCTAATGGATAGATTGAGAGGAGAGATTTTCATGAAACGAAGCTCTGCAATAGCGCTTGCGAGTGCGCTGCTGGTATTTACGATGACGGCCTGCTCTCCTGCGGGAACATCGACTGAACAGAATCCAACCGGGCAGTCATCGTCAGGGCAGCCGGCCAACCAAACGTCGACGACAACAAAACCGGAAACACCGGAACCAGTCAAGGAGACGAGCTTGGTCAACGAACTGACGATAAACAAATCGATCGTAATCGGAAAGACCACTTTAGCAGATATAAGCAAAACGCTGGGACAGCCAACGAAAACCTATGAGGAGCTGACCGGCTTTCGCAAAGGAATCAGCACGGGAGGAGATAATTTGCCGCAAATCCCCGAGCTGGTGGCATTCTTTAAAGTGAATCCGTATTCCGGAAAGCCGATAGAGAGTGAATACCCGCTCTTTTTCACAACCGGGCAAAATAATCTGCTGGTTTCGGCCACAGTCCCGCTCGTGCGGGGAAAATTACAGGAAAAACAAAAGAAGGGAACAGCCACGTTTGAAGATGTGAAGAAGGAATTCGGGGAACCGACGCGCCAGACTGATCAAATAATGGAATACTACGATTTTCCCAACCGGATCATGATGATCGTGAAAAAATTCGACGGCGATATCATTGGTGCGCAAATAACCAAATACGATTTGCTGTATGAAGGGGATCAAGCGGATTTGGAAGCCCACGAAAACATCATCAAACAATTAAGTAAAGAGGAAAAAGGAAAATGAAACGAGACACATTTTCTTTTTTGCAGCTTTCCACTAAAATAAGAGGATATGGATATGTTCAGGGAGGACCATCATGAGTGTTTTAATAGTAGAGAATCTTAGTCACGGCTTTGCCGACCGGACGTTGTTCAAGGATGTCTCTTTCCGTTTGCAACCGGGTGAACGGGTCGGGTTGGTTGGAGCCAATGGAACAGGCAAATCGACCATGATGGGGATCTTGACACGTCAATTGATGCCGGACAGCGGAAAAATCGAATGGATGCCGAAAGTCGAGTACGGCTATCTCGATCAGCATACGAAGCTGGAAGCGGGGAAAACCATCAGGGATATCTTGAAGGATGCCTTTCTGCCGCTGCTCGAGCTGGAAAAGGAAAATATGGAAATCGCTGAAAAAATGTCCGACGCCACGCCAGAGGAACTGGAGGAACTTCTCGAGCGGATGGGAGAGATTCAGGATCGCCTTGACGCCAGCGGTTTTTATCTCATCGATGCCAAGGTGGAGGAAATCGCCAATGCGCTCGGCTTGAGTGCGATCGGTCTGGAGCGGGATGTCGCTTCCTTATCCGGCGGACAACGCACGAAAGTGCTGCTTGCCAAACTGCTCCTGGAGAAGCCGACCGTCCTGCTGCTTGACGAGCCGACGAACTATCTCGACGAAGAGCATATCGACTGGTTGAAAAACTATCTGCGCGATTATCCGTACGCTTTCATGCTCATTTCCCACGATACGTCGTTCATGAATGAAGTCGTCAATGTCATTTACCATCTGGAATTTACGAAACTGACGCGATACACAGGCAACTACGAATCGTTTTTGGCTCAGTCCGACATGAGACGAAGCCAGCATTTTGACGCCTATGAGAAACAGCGTGAAGAAATCGCCAAAATGGAAGACTTTATTGCGCGAAATAAAGCCCGGGCATCGACGAGCGGGCGGGCAAAAAGCCGGCAAAAGCAGCTGGACAAGATCGAGCGGATCGACAAGCCGGAGTCAGCGGCAAAGCCCGTGTTCCAATTCAAGGAGTCGCGTGCGAGCGGCCGTTTTGTCGTCGAAGCCGAAGGGCTGGAGATCGGCTACAGCCGACCGCTCATGCCCAAGCTGACAATGACGCTGGAGCGCGGCGACAAAGTCGCGATCGTCGGAATGAACGGCGTCGGCAAATCGACCTTGCTCAAAACCCTGCTCGGGGTTATCTCCCCGCTCGGCGGAAAGCTGGAACGCGGCGACTTCCTGTTTCCTTCGTATTTTGAGCAGGAAGTAAAAGCCAAGCCGGTCACTGCTTTGGATGAGGTATGGAACGAGTTTCCCCACTTGAACAACCACGAGGTGCGGGGCGCTCTCGCTCGCTGCGGCCTCTCCAACGAGCATATCAACCGCCCGATGTCGGCACTGTCCGGGGGCGAGCAGGCAAAGGTGCGACTTTGCAAACTGCTGCAGCGCGAGAGCAATTGGCTGCTGTTTGACGAGCCGACCAACCATCTGGACGTCGTCGCCAAGGAAGAGCTGAAACGCGCATTGAAAGCGTACAAGGGCACCATCCTGCTCGTCTGCCACGAACCGGAGTTCTACGAGGATTGGGTAACCAAGGTGTGGAACGTCGAGGAGTGGGCACAGCAGCAGGAAAAAACGGCGATTCGCGCCTGATGATCATCGCCTGAAATGAAAACAGGTAGCGCACAGCAATCGGTGCACTACCTGTTTTTTTATTGCGGAACGGTCTAACGGTAAGCCTAAAATACGGCCCAGGCGTTTGGCAAATACCTTCCCCGCTCGTACGGGCAGGATGTGCTTGTAATCGGCTCGCCGTTCTGCAGCATCATGGAGCTGGAGCCGCCATCCATCGCCATTGCGGTGACGACGCCGCGTTCTTCCAGCAAAACGGCAACATCCTTCATGCTGGCGCCGATTGAATGCCCGGGCTGGCGTCCGTCGATGACGACAAAGACGATCGTTCCATCCGCCTTTTGGCCGACTGCCGTTCGCGGTTGAATGCCCCAGCTCTTGGCCGGCTGATCGGCAAACAGGTTTTTTCCATTGACCAGCAATTGCGGCCGGAAGCTCATCGCATCGCGGGCACCCATTTTAATTAACTCATTGGCAGAGTAGTTGCCGGTAATCAGCTTGCCGTCATACGTAATCGCCAGGGCCGTCTCGCCGCCACGAGGGTTGTATGATTGCAAAATCTTTCCGTCACTGATGACCAAACCGAATGCTTTTGCCCCTTTGCCATAGCCATCGGGATCACTAAAACCGCTTGCGTTGACGATTCCCAGGGCGTTGTACTTTTTCGTGAATTCATCGAGCAAGTCACCGCGGTCCTTGCGATTGGTGATCAGCAGGTGAACGCGAGAAGGGTCGGAAATGTACATGATTTTTCCGCGAAAATTATAACTGCCTTTATTGACATCGATCGACTCCACTTGAATTAATTCACGCGGTTTTTCTTCTTCCACGGGTGGATTCGGGTTCACCTGATTCTCCGGCTGGTCTGGACGGGCTGCTTCGACCGGGTCGGAATTGATTACCGTTGGGTTTTGGATTTGGCGCTTCAGCTCCGCCAGCTTTTCTGCCGAGATAAACGTGTAGGGGGCCCAATAGTCGTGCTGAGTCGTCAGCAGGGTGCCGGCTGCCCATTCACGCAAATCTTCCCCCGTATCCGTGGTAAACAAAAACAATCCACCCCCCACCATCAGGATGAGAATAAACGTGAACAGAAACGTGAAAAAGCGAAGAACGATTCGAAATAATGGTTTTTTGCGTTTGCGACGCCTGGTCGTCCGCACACGTGAAAGTGTCTGCATGTCTTTTCCTTTTCCCTCTCCGCGAATAAGATGATTTTCTATTCGTATATGACGATTGAGCAAGGAAAAAGTTTCGTTTATCTGCGGGTGGATTCCTGGGGATGGCATGAGCTTGATCTGGTGGGGAACAATACCGTCGAGGAGGTGAAGAGCGTGCGAAACTTTGACAAGGAGTTTCAAAATCAAGTGGAGGAGTATCTTCAGGAACCGGCGGGAACGCATAACCAGGTCAGTGAGAAAGATCGTCACGACAAGATGGAGAAGCGGGAGACCAGACTGGATTCGAATCAATAACGCTGCAAATAGCAGGAACGCTGTTGAACAAAGGCGAGATCCACAGGTGATTTCGCCTTTTGTCGTCGGCTAAAAAGGCCTGGCCGTTTCTTTCCGGCGCTAAACATGGTAAGCTAACCGTTGAAACGCCAAGAAGTAGGAGGATCCCTGTGTCAGATACATTTTCCGTTTTTTCATTGCGCGAGCCGCTTGCCGCTCTGCTGCAGGAACGTAAGTTAAGCGTGCCAACCCCGATCCAGCGGGAAGCGATTCCGGCCATTCTCAATGGGCATGACGTCATTGCCGAGTCTCCGACGGGGACAGGGAAAACGCTCGCGTACCTGCTGCCTGTCTGCCAAAACCTCGACACACAATCGAAGGAGCTGCAGGCGCTCATCCTCGCGCCTACGCACGAGCTGGTCATGCAAATTGCCCGAGAGGCGGAGGCGTTCGTCAGCACGCTGGGCTTGACCAGCGCAGCCCTGATCGGCGGCGTAGACGTCAAGCGCCAACTGGACAAGCTCAAGCAGCACCCGGCGGTAGTCGTGGCTACGCCAGGTCGACTGAAGGAACTGCTGGAAATGCGTAAAATAAAAGTTCATACCGTCAAAACGCTCGTCATCGATGAAGCTGACCGCATGCTGGACAGAGGATTTGCCCAAGCTGTACTGGACATCTCGAAGCGTACCCTGCGCGATACCCAGCGGCTGTTTTTCTCAGCGACGCTGCCAGAAGAAATCGTCGGCATGATCCGGCCGCACTTAAAAGAACCGGTAATCGTCAAAGCGAACGCACCTGAATTCGCGGCGGTCGTCAGGCATTACTACCTCGTCAGCGAGGGACGCAAAAAAGTGGACACGTTGCGCCGCTTGCTGCGACTGGTAAATGCCGCATCGTCGATCGTCTTTGTCAATACATTGAGCAAGGTGGAGGAGATTCAGGACAAGCTCAGCTATCATCACCTCGAGTGCAGACTGATCCACCGCGATACGAGCAAAGAGCAACGGGCACAGACAATCGCTGCGTTCCGGGCGAAAAAATTCCCCGTACTGATCGCGACAGACGTCGCCGCTCGCGGCTTGGACGTCGAAGGAGTGGAGTGCATCGTCCACTTCGACCCAGCCACAGACGCGGACGCGTATATCCATCGTAGCGGCCGTACAGGGCGAATGGGGGCAAAGGGCGTGGTCTTTTCGCTGATCGTGCCACAGGAGCGGTTCATCCTCGAAAAGTTTGCCAAACAGACAGGGATTCCGATTGAACAGCGCGAGATGGAATACGGCAAGCTGGTGGATCCGACGGCTGTGAAAAAAAGACCGGCAGCAGACAAAAAGCCCCGGTCTGCAGCAGGGAAAGAGACTCCGGGCGAACGCAAGCGTTCAGATGTACATAAGAAGCGTCCCTTTGGAACAAAGTAGGAGAGAGCGGTTGCCCGCTTCTACACAATGGTTGAAAGGAGACGACGAGCTTGCGAAAAAATCGGTTGTACGAAGAAAACCTGCTGGTGAACGGCGAGGTCGGCGGAGAGGAATTGTCTTCGCAAGAACGCCAGACATTGCAGGATCAGGCAGCAGAATTAAAGACGCGGATGGAACGGGCAAAAGATGACAACATAGCTGAATAGCTTCACGCGGGGACGGCATCGGGCTAAAATGGCGATGCTGTCTCTTTTTCTGTCCGGCTGCCCGGTATTTACGGAACCGTCCGGAATGTCCAGTTCGCGAGCAGGATACACAGCCGCGCCCGCCTTTGATATAATCGATAGGTTGCCGCTTGTTGCTCCGGTTGTCGGCACGAAACGACGAGTGTAGGGGAAATCAAGAATGAATTTTATCGTAAACTGGCTTGCTTTTTACTTGATCGAAACGCCTTCCGACGATGCGGGAAGCAAACAAATCCGGCTGACGCGGATGCTCACCCAGAACGAGTACGAGAAAAGTGAATTGCGGCTTTTTTTAGATGGCGAATTTGCCAAAATTGCCAAGCGAAAAGTAGAAGTCAACCCGAAAAGCGAAGGAAGCCCGACGAAATTGGGACAATTTATTCTTGCCGAGGGACACGGGCTCGATTCCAATCCGAACTATGCGGCATTTCGCAAGCTGCTGTCTTCTGCAGACATCGATGAAGTGAGGCACCTGTGCCACGATCTGGTAAATGCGTATTTGCGAACCTCACAGGTCAGGGGCGGTGTCCTCTTGCTGGTGAAAGCGCGGATGGAAAATTACAGTGATGAATTTCTGTTTTTGCTCAAATGCGATTTCGAACAGAAGACGGCAGTGATCACTGATGAAACCAGTCTGATCAGCAATGTCCAAATGGCCATCAATGCCAAAAACATGAAGTCGATCATGTTTCCGCTGCTGCTTGAAGAGGGAATGACTGATGAGTACCATGTGAAGATCCATCAATTTTCCCATGCGCGGTATTTCGAAGAGTTCCTCAAATACATCGAGTATCCGCAGACGGTGGCGGAGATCGTGTCGCATGAAGTGGTTTCATTGGCCAAGCAGCATATCGAAATGCAATATCCGGAACAGCCGGAGGTACGGCAGCGCGAGGAGGAGGAAATCGAATTGCTGGCGGCCAGTCCCAAGCGGGAGCTTGCGGAAAAATGGGAGCACGAAACGGTTTTGGAGGCGGCGCAAATCATCACGGACCGTCAACCCGAGGTCGAGCTGCAAGTTAAGCTGGATCACATGCATGTCCGTGCGCAATTGCTGGATTACGGCCAGCAGGTGCACATCGCCAAATTCAACGGGCGCTATGTCGTACTGCTGGAGGGGGATGTGCTACAATTTGAAAAAGGCTTCTCCCCGATCGAACTGCTCAAGCCGAAGAATTTGCACGACATTTTGACGGAGATCGAACAGCGTGAGGCCCGTTCTGCCCATACGGCGAGGGATGGGGATGACACCCCGCCGTGGTAAATGGGGGACCTCGCACCACAGCGACTGACCCGACCCGTCGGGGATTAAAACATTGGGGCGGGCCGATGCACGTCTCACGAGCGTGGGCGATAGACAAAAGACATCTCGCGACATTGAAGCGCAGGGAGGTGTGAAGAATGGAAGAACAAACGAAGCAGCGGGCATCAGTACAGCGTCGGCTGATCGAACTGCTGCAGCGGGATCTGCCTGCAGGCTGGTCCTTGCGTGCCGATGGGGATGGGATCGTGTTTCGCCACGGGGAAGACGCGCGACGCCTGTCACTGGAACCATTGTATGCAGAAGTGCAGACGCATCCGGAGCAGCGCCGTCCGTTATTGCATGGCTACGCAGCCCGAGTGCTGGCCATGCTGCAAAGCAAAGGGGCGACGCGGTCACTCACGGGTCACGAGTCGAACGTCTTTCCGGTGATTCGCCATCATTCCTTCGTAACCGAGCGTGCTGACAAAGGCTTGGTCTCTACCCCGCATACGACGGAGACTGCGGTTTTTTACGCGCTAGATCAACCGGTAGGCTACTTGCTCATTAATGCGGCGATGGTGGATGAAGCGGGCTGGACTGTGGAGCAGCTTCACACCCGGGCACTGGATAATCTCGAGCAGCAGCAATACCCCGTACGCAGCCAGCAAGTGGGACAGACGCTGGTCCACTTTATCAGTCCGCGAGACGGGTACGCGGCGAGTCGAATATTGCTGCCAGGGCTGCTGGAGCGCTTTGACCGCGAAAAACAGGGAACCCGACTGGGGGTGGCCATTCCCCATCAGGACGTGCTGATCCTCGCAGACATTCGCGACGAGCCAGGGGCACAGCTTCTGTCCCGGTTAACATACGATTTCGCTTCCAAGGGGGATGTGCCGATTTCCCCGATCCCGTTTTTTTATGAACACGGTGAACTCGAGCCGTATATCGTCATCGCCAAAGGCGCAAAGACGCCGGATTAACCAAACCAAGCTGTTCAGGAGGATTTGCCCATGTTAACGAAACAGGAAAAAGAATTGATCGAGGAATGCTTCGATGAGCTTTATGAAGATTACGGCAGGTATCGTAATTCGCTGAAAAAAGACGAGGAGCTGAATGCCACCTACAAACTCTTTTTGAGCATTGTGGCAAAGCTCGGCTTGCGACAGCCGAAATAATTGCGCACATCGCCGATCAGGAAAAGGCGGTCAGCAGTTTGACGCCAGCTTCCGTGAGATTGATCGCCTGCAGGTAATCGGCTTCATCCAGAGTGGGGAGTGGTTGACCTGGGCCAAGCGAATCCAGCCACTTTACATCGCGGAACCAGTCGACCCCGTCAGCAGGCGGGTGTTCGGCGTCTGCCCAGGCTGCCGCGAGTGGGGGACTGTATATTTTACGTACTGGGTCGATCAGGTTGCTGCCCGCCAGCTTCTCGCGATAAGAGGATACCTGCTCGATTGTGTGCTCCGTCGTGAACAGGTGCGGCCAAAAATCAGCTCGCGAGCCGGTATGCGGATGGGTACAGGCCCAATCTTTGATTTGCGAAAAGCGCTCCGGATCTTCTGTGAGGAGCTTGTACAGGGCTTTGCCGACATTGATCCGCTGCTCGACTGAGCCAAACCGGTGAACGGCCAAACCGCACAGACGCACGTAGCGCTCGCCTTGTCGGCTGTAAGGGAAAAACACCTGGTTTAGCGAAAGCAGCGATTGCGCCTGAAAAGCAAAAGTGTCCAGCACGCGCTCCTGATAGAGCGGCTTTTGCACAACGCGCTGCTCGATATACTGCTGCTCATTGACGATCAAGCCGTGTGTGAGCAGGACAGTGTCTGCACTCCGCCAAAACTCTCGCCAGATGTCGCACATAAAGCGCGAGACGTTCAAACCCGCAAGCAGCTCGGTCAAGTCTTGTCCGCGTTCTTTCATCGCTGCATAGAGCAGCAATTGCGCATAGGCGTCGTGAAAAATCAGCCAATTGCTCCGCTCCAGCATCATGAAAAAGGCGATGCGTCGCTCTTCCTCAAGCAAGAGCGGCAGCCATTCCCCCTGCAGGTCAGTCATGCTCCAACCGCTATTGCGCGAGACGAGATGCGCCAGCAGCGCCCACTCGATTTCCGGATGCGCTTTGTAAAAATCCAGATACGCCGCTGCCCGAGTCGCGTTGTTTCGATTGGCTGTGCTCGTCGCCAGCCGTATCGAAGCAACGAGTGAAGCCTGTTGTTCCCTCGACAATCGCATCTGAATCCTCCTTTTTGCTCAACCGATCATTTCCAACACCATCAGGGTTGTGAGCAGCCGTTCTTTTGCTTCTTCAACTGTTTTGCCGTCTTTTACGATGAGCTCCGACTGAAAAAAGGCTTCGGCAAAAAACACGCCGTTTTTTTCATAAATATGCATATCCATACCTCTCCTCCAAAAAAATGACTCTTTCATCATTGTATGTAGAAGGAAGCGGAAAAATGCACATTTTTTCAGCATCATCGGCGATGGCTTACAAATCCTCCAGCTTTCCGACAGGGACTCCTGTCACTTCCGAACTTCCGGCATAACGCCCCCAGGCAAACACCCCGTTAAAATACTCGATCGTAAACGCCTCTGTAACGCCGTGGACTCTGTACGATTTTCCCTTGCGGAACTCATCCGTGCCAACGAAATACGATTTTGCCATGAAAAATTTTTGTTCGAGCACATGCAGATCGCCGGGACCGCCTTGCTTGACAGCATCGATTTGTTGGAGCAATCGTTCCATTTCCTCCTGCAGCTCTGCGAGAGTCATTTGACTGAATAGACGCATGTGAGCAACCTCCCTTTCTTCCATTGTAGCAAGAAGCAGGGTTCGTTGCGAGCCATCTCGAATTGTGTCAGGGATGAACTCGCAATAGAGGGGAGAACGACGAACATGAACAAGCGGTTTGATCTTACAGGCAAAACGGCGATTGTGACGGGAGCGGGCAGGGGGATTGGCAGAGCGCTCGCGATCGGTCTGGCAGAGGCAGGGGCACAGGTAGCAGCGGTATCGCGGACGGCGGATGAACTTGATCAGACCGTCAGCGAAATAACGTCAGCAGGCGGCAGTGCCCACGCGATCATCGCAGATGTGACCGAGAGCGGTGCGGCGCGGCGGATTGTCGGCGAGACGATCGATCAGCTGGGCGGATTGCATATCCTTGTCAATAACGCCGGGCGAAACATTCGCAGCAAGGCGTTGGACGTCACGGAAGAAGAATGGGACAGCATCACAGACCTCGACTTGCGTGCTGCCTTCTTTATGGCTCAGGCTGCCGGAGCAGTGATGTGCGATCAGAAGTACGGCCGGATCATCAATATCGCTTCCGTAGGGGGCTTGGTGGCGTTGCGCACGGGGGTTGCGTACGGTGCCAGCAAAGCCGGCTTGATCCATATGTCCAGGGTGCTCTCGCTGGAATGGAGCAAATGGAATGTAACGGTCAATACGATTGCTCCGTGGTATTTTCGTACACCGATGACGGAGAAGCTGCTTGCAGATCAGCAGTATGTGGATGAAATTCTCGCACAGACGCCGATGGGGCGGGTCGGAGAGCTGGAGGAATTAGTGGGGCCGGCGATCTTTTTCGCTTCCGATGCGGCAGCGTATGTTACCGGCCAGGTGTTGGCCGTGGATGGCGGAATGTCTACGTTTGGTTTCTAGGCAGCGCTCTGAAGCACAAAAAAATGGCACTCCACTGACAGGTCAGGGAATGCCCAGTGATTAGGGGTTTGAGAAAAGCGCCTTGCTCAGCGCGGTAGGCATACCCAAGCATCCTGGCAATATCTTGAATATGCTTACCGCGTTGACGCAATATCCGATCGCTGACGGTTGCATGTACCGCTCACGTCCATATTTTCGGCGCTTTTCCCGATGCGTTGAGTGTTACTCGCATTCCTATCGTATCAAGCAAATCTAAAAGGAAGGTTAAATAAAAATAAATATTAATCAAGCAATCTACAGAACGATAAAAAGGCAACTTGGCCTAACGGGCAAAGACGTGATGAGGATCTTCACCGTAACTGGGCGGCTGAAAATCCACGGATCTGTTGCGATTTCCGGATTGTAGAAGTAGATGGCATCCTGCGTCGGGTCACTGCCTCGCAGAGCTTCCAGAGCCGCCCGGATTGTCCGAAGGTGCTTGCACGAGGCAGGATTTTGGCAGAAAAAAGCAGCAGCTCCCTTTCAGAACTGCTGCCGCGATTTCAATTTGCATGCAATTATTTTTCTTCGATAGTGATTGTCTTGATGGTCTGCGGCGTTACCGGCTTGTCTTTATCACCGGTAAGGGAATTTGCTTCAACCGGAGATGCAGCGATTTTCTCGACAACATCCATTCCTTTTGTCACTTTGCCAAAAATCGTGAACTTGGGGACATTTTTCAGATTGCGCACATCTTCACCTGAGCCGATGAAAAACTGGCTGCCATTCGTATTTTTTCCGGAGTTGGCCATCGCTACTACACCAGGCTCGTAGGCATGTCCATTGTTCAGCTCATCCTCAAAGCTGTATCCGGGGCCGCCCACTCCTGTACCTTGCGGGTCACCTGTCTGAATCATGAAGTCCTTCACGACACGGTGGAAGGTAAGGCCATCGTAGAAGTGATCCTTGGCCAAGAAGACAAAGCTGTTCACCGCTTTGGGCGCGTCCTTGGCAAACAGCTCAATATCGATATCGCCCGCACTGGTGGCGATTTTCGCCGTATACGATTTGTTCGTATCGATCGTCATTTCCGGATAAGCCGTGTACTTGCCCTTTGGAGCAGGGTGCTCCGGCGTTGTATCTTTTGCCGCTTCATTGGTCTGTTTGTTATTGGCCGGAGGAGTAGCTTCCGGGCTAGTGTTGGGGCTGCTACAGCCGACGAGCAAGCCGATCGCAAGCGCAATGGAACAAAATGATAGCACGTATTTTTTCATAGGTAAGCTATCTTCCTTTCTTTTCGGGTCTTTACCATACCCCATTATAATAAAAAAACGGCTGGGGTCAAATTACGGACATGAAATGTAAAAGTTGTGGAAATTCGAAAAATGGCAGTCAACGGGAAAAACCCGGGAGGATTTCTGTGTTAAGATGTGAGCATGAGCGTAAAAAGGAGCGGATGAATCCATGTCAGAATCGTTTGAGACGAAAACCGTCCATATTCACCACAATCCTGTACATCCAGATGTAAGCAAGGCGACGCCGATTTACCAGACCTCCGTCTTTGCCTTTCCCGGGTTGGAGGAGGTAGAGGATTACTATGCGGGCAAGCGCGACTATCTCTATACGCGCAATGGCAACCCCAATCAGGTAGAACTGGCTGAAGCAGTCGCCCGTCTGGAAGAAGCGGAGCAGGGCGTAGGTGCAGCGTCCGGTATGGGTGCGATTATGGCCGGATTGCTCGCCGTGCTCAACCCGGGGGACCATCTGCTCGCTTCCCACGAAATTTATGGCGGCACGTATGCGCTCTTGCATAAAGAGCTGTCGCGATTTCAGATTGAGATGGAGCTGATTGACCTGTCGCGCTGCGAATCCCTCGAGCCGCACGTTCGTCCGAATACAAAGCTGTTTTACCTGGAGACGATCACCAATCCCTTGCTGACGGTGGCCGATTTGCCGTACTGGATGGAGCAGGCGAAACAGCACGGACTGCTTACGATGGTCGATAACACGTTTGCGACGCCGTACCTGATCCGCCCGATGAGCTTCGGTGCAGATCTGGTCGTACACAGTGCAACCAAGTACATCGGCGGGCATAGCGATGTGACTGCAGGCGTACTCGTTGGGCGACGCGACTTGCTGCAGCGGGCGAAGGAAATCGTCGTCAGCTTCGGGGCTTCACTCAGCCCGTTTGAAGCGTGGCTGGCGGCAAGAGGACTGAAAACACTCGCCCTGCGGATGGAACGGCAATGTGACAATGCAGAGAAAATTGCCGCGTTCCTGTCTCAACACGCAGCTGTCAAAACGACGTATTACCCGGAAGAAAATGATGTTGCGTTTTTTCAGCACAAGCGCAGGGGTGCGATGGTGTCTTTCTGCCTTGCGGATGAAGCACGGGTCTACGATTTCTATCGCCGCTGCAAGCTGATCACTCTGGCACCGTCACTTGCCGGAGTCGAGACGACGCTGTCGCATCCGGTCACGACGTCGCACCGCGCACTAAGCGTCGAGCAACGGGAAGCGAGCGGGATCACGATGGGGCTGGTCAGGCTCTCTGCCGGCATCGAAGCGGCCGAAGACATCATTGCTGATTTGAGGCAAGCGCTGGAATTTTAATGTTAGTGAAATTCGCGACTTCTTCAGCCGGGAAAGTCGGCTCGCCTGACGATCCCGCCGACTAACTTACAAACATGTAATATTTCCGTAAGGTTTATCGATGGGAAGCATGACGCTCTATCCTTACAATGATAACCAGTTAGGAGGGAGAGAGTTTCATGACTTTTCGACAATTTGCACTTCGCAACGTGACGCGAAACAAGCGTACATACGCTGCTTACTTTTTCAGCAGCGCATTTTCCGTGATGATTTTCTTCGTTTTTGCCATGTTTGTCTTCCATCCGGGTCTGCAAAAAGGGGAGATCGGCAGTACCGCAGCCTATACGATGTCGATAGCGGAGTACATCATCTACGTATTCTCGATCTTTTTCGTCTTCTATTCAATGAGTGCCTTTTTGCAGTCCCGCAAAAAAGAGTTCGGCATACTGATGATGCACGGCATGTCACAGGGGCAGCTCAAGCGGCTTGTCTTCCTGGAGAACATGATTATCGGCTTTTCATCGACTGCATGCGGAATCGTTGTCGGGATGATCTTTTCCAAGCTGTTTCTGCTCGTTGCCGCATACGTGCTGGACACAGAAGCGTTGCCGTTTTACTTGTCATGGAAGGCGGTGCTGTTGGCCTCTGCCGCCTTTACCGTGCTGTTCCTGATCATTTCCGCCTTTACCGCCGTATTTGTCAGGGGAAGCAAGCTGGTTGAACTGCTAAAGGGACGGGCGAAACCAAAAAGCGAGCCGAAAGCCTCCATTCTGCTGTCACTGCTGTCAGCCGCGCTCATTCTGGCGGGGTACGTGCTGTCATTTACAGCCCAAGCGGTTCAAGTGATAATCGTCATGCTGCCAGTGATTGTGATCGTGATCATCGGTACGTACTTTTTGTTCACACAGCTGAGCGTGTACATCATTCGCATGCTGAAGCGAAATCGCTTTTTCTACTGGAAAAAAACCAATCTGCTCACGCTGTCTGATCTGGCTTTCCGGATGAAGGACAATGCCCGCATGTTTTTTCTCGTTTCGATCGTGTCAACCGTGGCCTTTTGCGCAATCGGAACATTGGCGGGCTTTCGGGACATGCTGGTACAGGCGCAGCACGAATCGACTCCTTTTGCCTTTACCTACTCGTCGGCAGCGGGCAATCCGCAGGAAAATGCGCATCTCACTGCAATCGAACAAGCGCTGGCAGCAGAGGGGATGACGTACAAAAAACTCAAAGCATCACTCATCCACCAGACGGATGCCAAGTCTGGGAGCAAAATCGCATTGGTGCAAGCGACCGACTACAATGGCCTGGCGGCAGCGCTGGGATATCCGGAAGTGGAGCTGCAGCCGCAAACTGCGCTGTTTATGCCGAATATGAAAATGATGGGTGAGGCAGCCAAGCAGATCGAACAAACAATGACGCTAAAAGAAAGCGGTCTGTCCCTCAACATCGTAGGAATAGTGGAAAAACCTGTTCTGCATACGCTGACTTTCGGCCGTAAGGTATTGATCGTACCCGACGAGACGTATCGTGCAGTACACAACCCGGCAAAGCAGGAGCTGTACTACGGGTATCAGGTCGACAAAGTGGAAGCGACCGCAGCTATCGGCAAGCAGCTTGCCGATCAGATCGGCTCTCCTGACCAACGTACATATGAGTTCGGCTCACTGGGCTATTCGTTGAAAATGGTGAAAATGACGTTCGGGGCGGTACTGTTTGTCGGGCTCTTTGTCGGCAGCATCTTCTTCGTTGCGGCTGGCAGCTTCCTGTATTTTCGCCTGTATACGGATCTGGAAAGCGACACGCGTCATTACCGCATGATTACGAAAATCGGCTTGACCGAACAGGAATTGAAAACGAGCATTACCACGCAATTGGCGCTGCTTTTCTTCGTACCGACCATCGTGGCCATCGTTCACAGCTCGGTCGCCTTTGTAGCCCTGCACAATCTGTTTCAGTATTCCGTACTGCGTTCTTCCACACTTGTTTTGGGCAGCTTTTTTGCGGTGCAGCTCGTCTACTTTTTATTCGTTCGTTCCAGGTATTTGCAACAGATCAAGCGAGCCGTTATGTAAAATTGCCCGGTTGTGGCAGGTGCTGGATGTTTCCTTCCTTACCTTACAAAAACGTAAGCAAACTGTAAGTTAATCCGATAGGTGATTACGGAAGGCCGCTCTATAATAGGGCGGAAGGGGTGAACAGGGATGATTGCGCAAACAGCGTCAGCAACAAGGAAACATCCAACAACACATAACGAACTCATTGAATCATTGTACAGAGAATACTACTACACACTGCTGCATTTTTTGTCTGCCATGACATCAGACAAACAGCTAATCGAAGACATTATTCAGGACGTGTTTATCACACTGATCAAAAACACAGACGTCGTCGTCGATCCCCGCTACGTCAAAAGCTACCTGCAAAAAAGCGTGCGAAACCGAATGATTGACTGGTATCGCAAAGCAAAGCCTGCGTTTTTCGGGGATGACGATCGCGTCGGCCAATTGCCGGATGAATCCTGCCCATTTGAAAAAGAGCTGGAATTGACGGATGAGATTCGACAAACGCTGGATAAGCTGCCCGATCACTATCGCTTTGTCATTCTCGCCAGAGATTATTACGGCTACAGCTACCAAGAGATAGCCAAACTTACGGGAAGCTCGTCCAGCAGCATGAAAACAAAAATCTTCCGGGCGCGAAAACAGTTCATCCACTACTACCAGTCACGGGAAACCGGACTGCGAAACAACGCGTAGTGGTCGCACTTTTTCGCCCGTCTACCCGCTCCTTCCTGAAAGGGGCGGGATTATTTTTTTATCAAGTTTATTGCATTTTTTTCAAGGAAATAATAGGAGCAAAAATAGCGGAGGAGGAGAGTGGCATGTCATCCACAGAACGGAAATCAGCTTCGATCGCAAACACTCTCCCGCTGCAAAGGGGCGCCGAGACAGCATGACGGGAACGTCCGAACCGTTGCAGGCCAGCCTGCAAGCCAATCTACAAAAGATAAACACAGCCCTCGGCAACAGTGACGACATCATCGTCAGGGAAATTCGCCTCGGGGCGAAAGCAGAGATGAAAGCAGCGGTTCTCTTCACGGATGGTCTGGCCGACACCAAGTCGATCCTGAACTTTATTCTGGAAACACTGCTGGTAGATATATCGAAACAGGAAATGAGCAAGCAGATTTCCGCTCACGCCAATCTCCTGCAATTCTTCAAAGACTCGATCCTCACGGTAGGAGGGATCAAGGATCTTACCGATTTTGACATGCTCTTGACGTCGCTATTATCAGGCGATGTCATCTTGCTGCTGGATGGCTATGCCCAAGGATTTGTCATCACCATGCGCAGTTGGGAATCCCGCAGTGTGACCGAACCGGTAGCTGAAACCGTCGTTCGCGGGCCACGCGAAGGGTTTACGGAAAATTTGCGGACGAATACGGCATTGATC
>CAMIVR010000086.1 GCA_946402065.1 uncultured Brevibacillus sp.
GTCCGGAACACGCCCTCGGTCATCATGATTTTCGGAAAACTCCCGTGCTCGTCCAATTTAATTGTACCGATGGCAAGAATCCGCGCGACGGTGGGCAAAAGAAACATGCCCACGACGATGCCGGCACTCATCGAAAACAGGACGTAATGAAGCTGAGGAATGACTTCCTCGATCCGGCCGGTTTTAATCGCCCCGTCGACGATTCGCGCCAGCAGGAACAGCTGGGCCATGACGGCAAACCGGGAAAAGACGACCAGTATATTAAACAGCGACGTTGAGGCGCCGATTCGCTGCGTTCTCGCACCCGAAAGTCTGGCGGCGTACGATACGGTCTCAATTGCGCTGATCAATGCCGTTACCGTGAGGACAATAAATAAATTCAAAGCAAATACCCCTTCCGTAAGACAAACCTATTTATGCAGGATTCCCTTTTTCAACGCTCGGCAAAGCATTTCCGAGCGATTTTCTCATATTTGTGCTGAGATTGTAACTTGAATTTTGTATAGTTAATTCAGATAGTGAGAAAACTCTACAATAATATCAAGGGGGAGAGACGAGTGGAAAAGAGAAAAATCAACCGCCTGCTGGTTGCCAACCGCGGCGAGATCGCAATCCGGATCTTTCGCGCGGCAACAGAGCTCGGCATCCGTACTGTAGCCATCTATTCAGAGCAGGATAATGTCGCTCTGCATCGTTTCAAGGCGGACGAGTCCTACCTTGTTGGAGCCGGAAAAGGGCCAATCGAAGCGTATCTTGACATCGACAGCATTCTGGAAATCGCCAAGCGCAACGAGATTGACGCCATCCACCCCGGCTACGGGTTTCTCGCTGAAAATGCTGAATTTGCCCGTCGCTGCCAGGAAGCAAACATTATCTTTATCGGGCCGTCCTCTGAGCTGATTGACAAATTCGGCGATAAAGTGGAAGCGCGCCGCATTGCCATGGAAGCGGAGATCCCGGTCATTCCCGGCACCGAGCAGCCGATTGAAACACTGCAGGAAGCCATGCTGTTCGCCAAGGAACACGGTTACCCGATCATCATCAAAGGGGTTGCCGGTGGCGGCGGTCGCGGCATGCGCATCGTTCGCAGCCAAGACGAGCTGCAGGATGCATTAGATCGCGCCCGCTCTGAAGCACGCTCCTCCTTTGGCAATGCCCAGGTCTACCTCGAGCGCTATTTGGAAAATCCCAAGCACATTGAGGTACAGATCATCGGCGATCAGCACGGCAATATTGTCCATCTGTACGAACGCGATTGTTCCGTCCAGCGACGCCACCAAAAAGTAGTGGAGGTCGCACCTAGCCTCGCTCTGAACGATAAGCTTCGCGAGGACATTTGTCAAGCGGCACTCACGCTGATGAAGGCCGCCGGATACACAAATGCCGGAACGGTTGAGTTTTTGCTGACGCCTGATCAAAAGTTCTACTTTATTGAAGTGAATCCGCGGATTCAGGTTGAGCACACCATTACGGAATTAATTACAGGAATTGATATCGTCCAAACGCAAATCCGCGTCGCCGAGGGCCACAAGCTGAGTGAACCGGAAATCGGCATCCCGTCTCAAGCCGATATCAAATTAAACGGCTACGCCATTCAATGCCGCGTGACCACCGAAGATCCGGAGAATGGATTCGTCCCCGATGCCGGCCGGCTGCTTGCGTACCGTTCCGGCGGCGGCTTCGGCGTTCGCCTCGACAGCGGCAACGGCTATCCCGGTGCGATCATCACGCCGTTTTACGATTCGCTCTTGGTCAAAATCTCGACGTACGGGCCTACATTTGATCAAGCTGCCCGCAAAATGCTGCGAACGCTGCGTGAGTATCGGATTCGCGGGGTCAAGACAAATCTTCCGTTTCTGGAGAATGTCGTCACCCATCCCGATTTTCTTACTGGACAATATGATACTTCCTTTATTGATACAAAGCCAGAGCTATTCAATTTCCCGGGCAGACAGGACCGTGGAACCAAGCTTCTGCACTATATCGGCAACACCATCGTGAACGGGTACCCTGACCTGCCGAAGGTTGAGAAGAAGCCGCACTTTGAAGTGCCACGGATTCCGAAGACACCGTACTCCATGCCTTATCCGGATGGAACCAAGCAAATCCTCGATCGCGAAGGAGCTGACGGGCTGATTCGCTGGATCCAGGCTCAGAAAAAGGTCCTGGTTACGGACACCACCTTCCGCGATGCGCATCAGTCGCTGTTTGCCACCCGCGTGCGCAGCTACGATCTGGTAGCCGTATCGGAAGCGACCGGCAAACTCGGCGCCGACCTGTTCTCCTTGGAAATGTGGGGCGGTGCGACCTTTGATACGTCCATGCGCTTCTTGCGTGAATCGCCGTGGGAGCGGCTGCAGGTCCTGCGCCAACGCATCCCGAATATTTTGTTCCAGATGCTTTTGCGCGGCGCCAATGCCGTTGGCTACACCAACTACCCTGACAATGCGATTCAAGCGTTCGTCAAGGCTTCTGCTGAAAACGGCATCGACGTCTTCCGCATCTTTGACAGTCTCAACTGGCTGCCCGGCATGCAAACAGCCATTGACGCTGTCCGCCAGACAGGCAAAATTGCCGAAGCGGCGATTTGCTACACAGGCGACATTCTCGATCCGAGCAAGACGAAGTACACGCTTGCCTACTACGTCGATTTGGCTAAGCAGTTGGAGAAGGCGGGCGCACAGATTCTCGCGATCAAGGACATGGCCGGCCTGCTAAAACCGTTTGCCGCCTACGAACTCGTTCGCGCACTCAAGCAGGAGATCGGCATCCCGATCCACTTGCATACTCACGACACCTCCGGCAACGGCAGCGCCATGCTGTTGAAAGCCGTGGAAGCGGGCGTCGACATCGTCGATGCATGCGTCAGCTCCGTATCCGGGCTGACATCACAGCCGAGCCTCAACGGACTGATCGCTTCCCTGGAACGGACCGAATGGGACACTGGACTCTCGCTGGCGAACTTCAACAAGCTCTCCGATTACTGGGAAGATGTCCGCCCTCTCTACCAGGGCTTCGAAAGTGGTCTAAAGACAAGCAACGCGGAAATTTACGTGCATGAGATGCCGGGCGGTCAATATACCAACCTCCACCAGCAAGCAAAAGCGGTCGGTTTGGAAGGCCGCTGGGAAGAAGTCAAATCGACCTATGCGACCGTCAATAAGCTGTTCGGCGACATTGTCAAAGTCACACCTTCCTCGAAAGTCGTCGGCGACATGGCCTTGTTTATGGTGCAAAACAATCTGAATGAGACCACCCTGTTCGAAAAAGGCGAACGGCTTGATTTTCCTGATTCGGTCATCCAATTCTTCCAGGGATATCTCGGCCAGCCGCCAGGCGGATTCCCCAAGCGTCTGCAGGAGCTCATCCTGAAAGGCCGGGAGTTCTTCACCGCCCGTCCGGGAGAGCTGCTCGTACCGGTTGACTTTGCCAAAGTAAAACAGGAGCTGGAAGCCAAAATCAGCCGTGAAGCGAGCGAGCTGGATGTGCTTTCCTACATCATGTACCCGCAGGTCTTCCTGCAGTACGATCAGAGTCTCAAAGAATACGGCGACCTTTCCTATCTGGAGACCTCTACCTTCTTCTACGGGCTGCGTCCGGGAGAAGAGACATCCGTCAGCATTGAGCGCGGGAAGACGCTGATCATCAAGTTGATCGCTGTCGGCAATATCAATCCTGACGGCAACCGGATCATCTACTTCGAGCTCAACGGCCAGCCGCGCGAGATCAAAGTCCGCGACCACTCCGCACAAGTATCGGAAGATCGTCGGGCGAAAGCCGATTTGCAAAATCCGCATCACTTGGGCGCCTCGATGCCTGGAAAAGTACTGCAGGTGCTGGTCGAAGTGGGCGACAAGGTGAAAAAGGGCGAGCATTTGCTCGTCAGTGAAGCGATGAAAATGGAAACGACGTTGCAAGCGCCGATGGATGGAAAAGTAATCCATGTCCATGTCAAAGCCGGCGATGCGATTGAAGCAGGCGATTTGCTGCTGGAGATTGAATAAGCTGGTTCACCTTGCATGTAGGTAAAAAGACCGATGCGTTTTGGCGCACTCGGTCTTTTTTTAGGGCTTTAGTGAATTGAGTCCTTGACTTTTCTAAAATATAATGTTATTAAACATATTCTCGGATAAAACGGCCATCTTTTCATAAAGGGGGTGTATCGCCAATGCTTTCTTCGATCGCTTATTTATTGCCGAGTCAACCGTTGAATCGCTACCGTTTTCAGATGCTTCAGGCTAAATTGAATAAAACGAGCATTTTCCCCATAACCGATTATTCGTACCAGCCACTTTATGAAAAGCAGCAGCTCTGGACGGACACAACCGCGCGAGCAGTCTCTAAGCTGCTTGATTATACCGATTCGCTGGCCCAGGCGGCCAAGCTGTTCGATGCCGCGAGTCCGACAAGCGTGCTGAATTGCCGAACAGCCCTGTCCTCGAATCCACAGGCGATTACAGCGCTCGCCCAAGGCAAGGCAGACAGAACCAGCTATACAGTGGAAGTCATGCAAATAGCCAGTGCGCAAGTGAACAAAAGCTCGTTGCTGGATACGCAGGCACCTACTGTGGTACAGAGCGGCCTCAACCGTTTTACGGTCAAAATCAACGGCAGAGATTACGAGCTTGCCATCAACACCGCGTCGACAGATACCGCCCGGCAAAGCTTGGCAAAAATCGCTGAAGCTGTGAACCAGCGCGGTCTCGGTATCCGTGCCCAGCTCACAAACGATCGAATGACCGGCAAAAGCCATCTGACATTGACAAGCAGCAAGACAGGAGCGCTTCAGGCATTCTCCATCAACGATTTGCAAGGCAATGCCATTCGCGCTACCGGCCTGGACAATACAGCAGCCCAGGCGGCTGATGCTGTCTATGCGATTGATGGAAAGCGTTATACATCAGCGACAAATACGGTAAAACTGGGCGATTCCCTCGACGTTGCCTTTCACAAGGCGACAGCGAAAGCAGAAACAATCAGGGTAGATGTTGACCACGAAAGCATTGTGAAGCAATTGAAAAACGTGCTGTACCGCTACAATCGGCTGCGCAGTTTTCTCGACGAAAACAGATTTGCTTTCGCTCCTGACGTACTCCTGGAGTGGGCGCAGATCGACGCTACCAACCGCAGTCGGCTATCGGACATCGGCATTAGCCGTCGGATCGACGGCACGCTTGCCTTGCGGGTAGATAAGCTAAGCCAGGCACTGGACCATAACGATCCGTTTATTGCCCATACGCTAAGCAGTCCAGGAGGATTGCTCGCAAATATATCCAGTCAGGCAGCCAAAGTTCTTTACACACCATTTGAACTGCTTGCTGCATCCGCTTCGCCTGCACTCTTTCGCAGCCCTTATCATGCTTACATGCTACCCAATCTGTTCCTGAACCAAGCGGCTACCACCGGTCTGTTTTTTAATCGCCTGTATTAATTGGTAGGCACTTCGGTTCCACAAGCCTTTTGGCATGGCCTTAGTTGCACTTCGACCAAAAAAGGTATGTCCGCTGACTTGCGACGACATACCTTTTTCATGTTTAGCTGCGCCCCATCAATTCATCCAAATCGTGTTCATTCGTCGGGGCAATCACGCCAGATGCCACCGGCGTTTGCGTCTCGTCTTTTTTGCCTATCATGCCCTGCAGCTTGTCAACGAAATGCGGTACGGAATCGAGTATGCGATCGTACAAATGCGTTGAGTTTTCCAGCGGAATCGAGCGAACTCCCTGCTTGCCGACAACTAAAAAGGCAACCGGTGTGATCGAGACGCCACCGCCGCTTCCGCCCCCGAACGGGTACGATGCGTTCTCGTGATGACGTTCATGAGTGTATTCGAATTCGCTACCGCCTGCCGCGAAACCAAACCCTACTTTTGATATCGGTAAAATCACGCTTCCGTCTGGCGTTTCTACCGGGTCGCCGATGATGGTATTGACATCGACCATTTGCTTGATGTTCTCCATTGCTGTTCGCATTAAACCCTGGATGGGGTGGTCCGCCATTTTCGTACACGCCCTTTCCTTAATTTCAACAATATGCGCGTCCCTGCAACTATAGCGTGTCCGATGCGAAAGTGAACTATGCAGTTCATCTCGGTCTGGATGCATTTGTTATTCCACATGGGCTGAACGCTGATACGCGGAATCGAACGCAGTGTAACGTAGTGGGTACATACGGACAGCAGCATATTTTTGACTCCCCACACCAGCCCGGTCAACGCCCCTGTCTCGGCTGCATCTCCTGTTCCAATCTGCGTGTGCCATTCGATTTTCCCGCAATAAATATGCTTAAACATCTTCTGCAGAATCGGTTTCACGTCATGTATGCGGGCGAGGAAGTCCAAATATTTTTCATACCATCGCTTGGCCTCTGGATAGTCGAGGCTTTTTTTCGTGCCCGTTTTGTCGTTTCCATCTTTTACATGCACATTTAGCTCAGGTCCGGCCTGATTTACTGAAACGTTTAGTTTGGGGACTTCGTATATATATGTAAGAAGGTTATGCCAAGCTGTGAAAGTAAACACTAGCCTGTCGTTTTCATCAATTCTCTGGTATTGGATGTCGATGTGAATCGTCGTAAAAAATACGATGAGAAACAGTAGACAAATGATTGCGAAGACCGCCCATCCTATCAAAAAAACCCCTCCTTCGTCTCTAGTATGAGTCGAAAGGAGGGAAAATATTTCCTATGTCATGAAGTTTGCTTAATCGAGGAGATAAACCTTGGTGTCCTTTTGTCTTCCATAAGCTTCTGCGGCTTGAAGTGAAGGCAAAAATACATCAACATGCTTCCCTTTCACGGCTCCGCCAATATCACCGGCTACGGCATATCCGTAACCCTCAATGTACATGTGTGTCCCCAACGGGATTACATTCGGGTCGACAGCGACGATCCCAACCCGCAAAGGCATTTCCAGGTACGATTTGACATTTTCATGGTAGGCAGTCGTCTGCACTTCCATAACGGTTTTGTAAGGTGTACTCGCATTCGTTCCGACTGCAACCGTTTGATTCGAATTATCTTCCATACAATTCTTGGCAAAGCTCACTGCCTCTGCACGTGTGATCACTCTGTTCGGATTCTTCAACTGCTCGGCGGTGATCAGCTTCTTCTGGAAAGCGTAGACCATCGGCCGCTGATTCCATTCCTTTACTTGCTCCAATACATTGTACTGGCTCAACGTTTTTACTGTTGTCGACCACAGTACCTGGTTGACTTCCCCACTCTTGCCCTTTGCCTGCAAAAGGATCGGGATCAACTCCTGCAGCTTCACCGGTTCGTTCGGATTGAATTGCAACCCGGCCCGCTCCTGATCACCCTGGACGAAACCGAGTCGATAGGCTGTTTCCGCATACGGCGATAGCCAATGACTTGCCGGTACATCCTTGAAATGCGCACTTCCGTTGGCGATGGGCTCAATTCGCTTTGCTGCCAGCAACATGACGATTAGCTCTGCACGAGTAACCGGTCTGTCCGGTTCGAAATCCCCTTGTTCTGTTCCTTTGACAACTCCTTGTTGGTAAAGCTGATTGATTTGCTCTTCTGCCCAGTGACCGGAAATATCCGTAAATGGTATGTCTGCTGATTGTGTTGTCTCTGCCTCTGCAACTGGCATTTGCAGCATACATAGCGTTGCCAGAGAGGCTAGTAGCATCTTCTTTATCGTCATCAACCTCCAATTAACTCAGTTCTTCCTGATTTTGGTTCAAGCGGTAAAAAGCGACAAAAGATAGAGGGGCCGAACTTATACCCATTTAAACAGAAATACTAGAAGCCAATCAACCAATAATTTTTTCCAAATCTCAATTCTCATTGCACCTGTAAACGATCCGAAGCCAGACGACGAATCAAGTCAGCCGTCCGGTAGGCCGAATCCGCCCGGCTGAGCTTCCCCATACACTGCATGACCTCCAGCCTCATCCCTGTGTCGTCCATCCATTCATCGATGATCGCAACCAAGTCCTCGGGAGTGGACGCTTCTACGGCGACCTGCTGCCCACATAAGAAGCGGCTGTTTTTTTCTTCCTGCCCCGGCAGCGGGTGATAAAATATTATCGGCGTTCGGGTCGCCATTGCTTCCGAGCAGGTGACTCCCCCGGCTTTGCTGACAATCACGTCAGCAGCTCCCAGCCACTCCCACATCGCATCGACATACCCTTGAAGATGCAGCTCGTGTCCGCGGTCTGTCGACTCTTTGAGCCGTAATACACGCTCATACAGCTGGCGGTTGTTCCCTGTGACGACAATGATTTGCAATGGACGCGGAAATGCCAATAAGGCCTTGACGACGGTTGAAATATCGCCAAGTCCTCCACCCCCGCCACTTACGAGAACCGTAAAGCGCTCGCGTGACAAGCCGAGCCGCTCGCGCCAAGTCGGCTTCGAATGATCGATGACTTTCGTAAAAGCGAGCCGCAGCGGAATCCCGAAGCGGCATACGTTCTCGGGCGGAACCGCCGTGAGCCGTGCCACTTTTTCTGCGATATGTCCATGTGGCACTACATAGTAGTCGATCTGAGGATGCAGCCAGAAGTGGTTCACGTGAAAATCTGTCAGCACGGCGACGAGCTGGAAGGGCTTGTCCGCCAGCGTCTTTGCCTCTGCCAGGGCGCCGAGACAGTATGCATGGGTGGCGATGACGACATCTGGCTGGTGAATGTGGATGACCCTTTGCATTAATCGTTTGGCCATCGCTTTTGCCAACGGTTTTTTCAACAGTTTGCTCATCCCGCGTTCCCGATCGTACAGACTTCTCCAGATATGTGGAAAGTAGCGCAGGCTGCCGTAATACGCTGTCTTTGAGACAGAACGAAGCAGCGGACTGATCTCCCCCAGCCCGCCGATCACGATTACTTCATAATGTTGTTCACCTTCCTGCAGTGCTTGCTGAATAGCCACTGCCGCCATGTAGTGCCCACTGCCTGCCCATTCTTCAGTGACGATCAGAATTTTTTTGCCCATCGTGCATTCCACCTATGAAGTAGAAGATAAGTACCGGTTGAACAATTCCTCTTTTGACATGTACACGCGCTTGAGCGGCTGAGAGACATCCGCTTGCCTGAACCGTTTTAGTCCTTGCGGGTGCACCAAGAGCAGCAAGTACCGCAAGTACCATTTTTTGTACCGGAAAAACCAATTCATCGGCACATCCGATACGGAATAACCGATTCTTGTTACGCCTTTATACAGCATCGTAGTGCCGACAATTCCCTTCACCTGATCCGCCTGCGGAAGAGAGGCCACATACTGCGCCAACTGCGGGAGCGAGGACAAAATCTCGCGACGGAGCAGCAGGACCACCCGCGTCTCGTCCTTGACACCTTTGCACAGCTGGGCGAATCGATAGTTGTGAATATGCAGGCGCAATATCAAGTCTCCGGGACAAATGTGCCGATTGTCCGCCGTGGTTAGCACCTCGCCGCGATAGCGAAGCAGGACGATGCGAAAGATATTGCTCCCTTTGTCGACGTACTGAAGCCTCGTACAGCGCTGATACAAGCTATCCCATATACCCCATAGCAGTAACGCAGCCGAATTCATCCTCAATCTGCCCTTTCCTTCATTTTCACCTTTTATTATTGCCAATAAAAAAAGCTTCTATTGAAGCTTTTCAACTGTTCTTCTACGCTTAGGCATAAATATCTTTTCGTTCTATCTCCCGTGCGATTTTCTCAACTTCCCCAAAAGCACGACCATCAACCCGACCACGATCGGCAAACCAGCGTGATTAAACAAGAGCACATTCGTAATTTTCCATACATACGGATCTTCCAGACACATATCTACCGCCGTATAAGCCAGAACTCCCGCTCCGAGCGAAATCAAAACCGGAAACCGATTCATGAGTCGCGCAATCATCGTACTGCCCCACATTAGCAGCGGTATGCTAAAGCCTAACCCGAACAGCACAAGCGCGACGTCGCCATGCGCCGCTCCGCCAACCGCCAGTACATTATCCAGACTCATGATAAAATCTGCTACCATAATCGTCTTGACAGCCTGTCCAAGTGTTCGGCTGTATGAAACCTCTGTCGTATCCCCTTCCTTCTCGAACAGCAGCTTCAAGGCAATCCACAAAAGCAGCAGTCCCGCAACCGCCTTGACGAGCGGTATATCCAAAAACCAGGTTGTCATTGAGGTCAATCCTATCCGGATAGCAATGGCACCAAGTGTACCGTACAGCACTGCCTTTTTCCGCGCGCTTGGTGTTAAGCCACGACAAGCCATTCCGATCACGACAGCATTATCACTACTTAATACCAGGTCGATCAAAATGATGTGCAAAAATCCCAGCAAGAATTGCCCGTCCATTTCCTACCCCCAGCTTGGCTTCTTCCTCTACTGTATGCAAAGAATAGGCTTCTCATGAAACATTGAAACTTTTTTACGAGTTCCTGCCTATCACACGCTTGAAAATATGACCAACCTTCATTACGATAAGGAAAGTGGGGGGATCTCTATGCTGGATACTGTGCCGTTCGATTTATCGGAAGTTTCAAAAAAAATTCACAGCCTCGTGCCGACTATAACAACGATGTGGCTCACGCAAATTAAGGAAATCGTCGTTCCTCCGTTTTCTCTGCCCAAAGCGTTTGCCGAACAGCGTTCCATTTTATTAGCTCGTTCCCTGTCTGAAGATATTACGAAAGAAATTGAGGCCGATTCGATGGAGCTAAGTAGCTGGCTGCGTTCACAGAAATTTCCGTTTTCTTCGATATTGCGCGTCTATCAACAGTATCGAACAACCTTTTGGAAAGTCGTTCGACCTGCTTTAACGAGTTGGCAGCTTAGTCAGGAGGGCATTCTCTACTTAGAGCGTCATCTTGGAAAGGTGATGGATGAAAGTACATATTGGGCTGTGTATCATTACGAGCAGTTGATGAACCACGAGCTGGTTAAAAAAGAAGAAACCATCTCCTACCTCCATGACGACAAGCTGACCGTGCTGGGCAAATTGGCTGCCAATATGGCCCATGAGCTTCGCAACCCGCTTTGTGCCATCGAGGGCTTCTTAAAGCTCATTCAGGAGTCTACCAGCGGTCAGAAAGAATTGGAGTCGTATATTCAGGTAATTACGCACGAATTTGAATATTTGAACCGACAAATTACCGGTTTCCTGAGCTTTTCCAAAAAACCGATAATCAACGAGGCATTTGCCCTCCTGAAAATTGAGGATCTTATGTCTGAAGTCGAGCAGCTGCTCAAGCCCAGGCTGCTCGGGGAGAGCGTCGATTTTCACAAAATAGTTGAGCCGTGCGAAATATACGGGTACGAAGAAGGCTTGAAACAGGTGATTGTGAATTTGTTGAACAACGCAATCGATGCTGTACAATTTCATCACAACAAGCTTATCCAGATCACGTCGCGGCGACTGCGGGAACATGTCGTGATCGTCGTCGAAAACAAGGCGGAGATGATTCCACCCGACATTATTGAAAATCTCTTTCAACCTTTTTTCACCACGAAACAGAATGGCACGGGGATTGGTTTGTCTATTTGCAAAAATATCGTCGAAAAACACAACGGGACGATCGCCTGTGAATCGACTGCAGACGCCACACGGTTCATTGTCACGCTGCCTTTGAAAAGCTATGTCCAGTGGAAAGGTATACCGGTATAAGAAAGAGCAGGAGATGTATCCCCTGCTCTTTCTTGTCTTCCGGGCAGCCTGCTCCATTAAAGTGAAAAAGGCCGACCGCACGGGGACGATCTGCCTGAATTGTTTGTGATGGAGCGGGTGATGGGAATCGAACCCACGCGACCAGCTTGGAAGGCTGGGGTTCTACCATTGAACTACACCCGCATATGCATGGTGCCGAGGACCGGACTTGAACCGGTACGGGAGAAACTCCCGACAGATTTTAAGTCTGTTGCGTCTGCCTATTCCGCCACCCCGGCATTGAATAATGGTCGGGAAGACAGGATTCGAACCTGCGACCCCTTGGTCCCAAGCCAAGTACTCTACCAAGCTGAGCTACTTCCCGATTGAGAGGTGGGATGTTGGAGGTGGGATGTTAGACTGGGGAATTTTGCTTGCAGCAAAATCAATCTACTCTAACTTCTCACTTCCCATTTCTCACTTCTAGAAAATGGCGTGCCCTGAGAGATTCGAACTCCCGACCTTTTGATTCGTAGTCAAACGCTCTATCCAGCTGAGCTAAGGGCACATCTAATGAAAGTTATCCTGACGCTTTGTAAATTTATCATTTTTGCTTGACAAAGTCAATAGGAAAGTAAAGACAACAAAAAAACAAGCCGCAAAAGGCGGCTCAAAAATTGACGCTATGAACTGATATGGTATTCTTCCATTTTTCGATACAGGGTATTCCGCCCGATTTTCAGCAGTTTGGCAGCCTTGCTCACATTCCAGCCGCTCACCTGCAAGGAGCGCTTGATCGCGGCAATTTCCGTCTCGCGCAAGGATGGAAAATCGGCAGTCGGATCGTACGGGTGCAAATCAGGCTGCAGCTCCTCCAGTTGCAGGTGGCGTGCTTTGATTTCTCCGCTATCAGCCAGGAAGGAGGCCTGAATCAATACGCTTTGCAGCTCGCGGACATTGCCCGGCCAACTGTGGGCGCACAGCAACCGCTTGGCTTCGTCTGTGAGGCAGAGCGGCGAGTCGCTGTCCAGCTTCTGCAAAAAGTGCTCGGCCAACTCGATAATGTCGCTCCTGGTGCGCAACGGTGGCAGTGTGATTTGAATACCTTTGAGCCGGTAGTAGAGGTCGGCGCGGAATCGGCCTGCCTTGATCTCTTCCGGCAGATTGCGATGCGTCGCGGCAATCACGCGCATGTGAATCGGCCTGCTTTTCGTGCTGCCTACGGGCGTGACGACCTTTTCCTGCAGGACACGCAGCAGGGCGGCTTGTGCCCGCAGGGACATGTCGCCGATCTCATCAAGGAAAATCGTACCGTGCCTGGCAGCCTCGAACTTGCCGATCTGCCCGCCACGATTTGCTCCGGTGAATGCTCCGCTCTCGTAGCCGAACAGCTCGCTTTCGATGAGATTATCGGGGATCGCACTGCAATTGACGGCGATAAACGGCTGATCGGCACGCCGGCCTGCTTCGTGGATCGATTGGGCGACCAGCTCCTTGCCGGTGCCGCTCTCGCCGAGCAAAAGCACGGGGTAGTTGGTCAAAGCCGCTTTGATGGCCAGTTCCTTGGTTTGCTGGATTTGCGGGCAAGAGCCGACAAGCCGGGCAAAGCTGTTCGGAAGACTGGGCTTGCGCGGCTTCTCCACCTCCTGATACAGCGCTACCGAGCGCCACAATCGACCTGTATGGTCAGCGATCGTCTCCACCGTAAAGTTGTCCTTGGGCACGAACTCTTTGCCGATGCAATCCTTGCCCAGGACGCGCTTGGCCTCTTCATTTGCCCGGACGATGCGGCGATCGCGGTCGAGCGAGAGCAGCGGCAGAGTATGCTTTGAAGAGATGTACTCCAGTTCTTTTACCGTTACCACCTGTTCCTTGTGTGCTTCCTCCAGCAGCAGCTTGTTTTGCAGGGAGTCGGCAGTCAGGCAGGCAAGCGACAGCGTCAAGGGATGGAAGTTCTCTTTTTTGCCGCTTATGTTGATGACGCCGAGAAATTCGCCCATCGAATTGTAAACGGGTGAGGCGGCGCATGTCAGAAAATGGTTTTCTTGAAAAAAGTGTTGCTCGGCGTGAACGCACAGGGGCCGTTTTTCCACCAGAGCGGTGCCGATCGCATTGGTACCCTTGGTGGTTTCCAGCCAGTTGGCTCCGACCTGCAATTGTATGCGCTGTGCGTCGCTTGAGAAGCCAGGATCTCCAATGGTGTGAATGATGTTCCCTCTCCGGTCTACCAACATGGCGATTTGGCCCAGCTGTTTGATAAACGGGTACAGTTTTTCAAAAAGAGGAGTGGCGAGCTCGATGAGCGCTTGATTGTCTTTCACAATCTCACGGATGCGTTTCCCTGTGATGAGCTGGTCATCTGCGACGTCTGACGGCTGCAGTCCGAATTGATGACAGCGTTTCCACGAACGGTCAATCAAGGGCAGTGAATCCACAGCTGGAAGAGATGTCAAGGAAAGTCCCTCCTTATACCACCAATGTAATCTCCTGTTTTTTCAGTATATCATGTTTTGTCCGGTCACCGGGGAGAGCGGAAAAAATTGTTCTATAATGGAACACTTCCGTTGTTCGAAAATGGTACACGAATTGCTCGGGCTGACCCTGCAAGCCCAAAAATTCTGATATCATCGGTTTGGCACGGGATTTGCGTATAGAGTAGGGCGAATAGACATTTTATTGTGGGGAGGTTTTTTAGTCATGTTATATGCACAACCGAATCAACCCGGAGCAAAAGTCAATTTTAAACAGCGCTACGAGAACTACATCGGAGGTAAATGGGTAGCGCCAGTTAAAGGCGAGTACTTTGAGAACGTATCGCCAGTGACGGGCAAAGCGTTTTGTGAAATCGCCCGTTCCACAGCGGATGACATTGAATTGGCGCTGGATGCCGCCCACGAGGCGAAAGCTTCCTGGGGCAGCACATCTGTTGCAGAACGCGCCAACATTTTAAATAAAATTGCCGATCGAATCGAAGCTAATCTGGAGATGCTGGCTGTCGCCGAGACATGGGACAACGGCAAGCCGGTACGTGAAACGCTGGCAGCTGACCTGCCGCTCGCGATCGACCACTTCCGCTATTTTGCCGGAACCATTCGAGCCCAGGAAGGCAGCCTTTCCCAAATCGACGAGGATACCGTCGCGTATCACTTTCATGAGCCGTTGGGCGTAGTCGGACAGATCATTCCGTGGAATTTCCCGCTGCTGATGGCAACATGGAAGCTGGCTCCCGCTCTTGCTGCCGGCAACTGCGTGGTCATCAAACCAGCCGAGCAAACGCCGGCTTCGATCATGGTACTGATGGAGCTGATTGGCGATTTGCTGCCGCCGGGTGTTGTAAACGTTGTCAACGGGTTTGGCCTGGAAGCAGGCAAGCCGCTCGCCTCCAGCAACCGCATTGCCAAAATCGCCTTTACCGGTGAGACGACGACCGGCCGCCTGATCATGCAATACGCTTCGCAAAACCTGATTCCGGTCACACTGGAGTTGGGCGGCAAATCGCCAAACATTTTCTTCGAAGACGTCATGGCCCAGGACGACGCCTTCCTGAACAAGGCGATCGAGGGCTTTGTCCTGTTCGCGCTGAATCAGGGCGAGGTGTGCACATGCCCATCGCGTGCGCTGATCCAGGAGAGCATCTACGACCAGTTCATCGAGAAAGCGCTGGCCCGCGTAGCCCAAATCAAGCAAGGCAACCCGCTTGATACGGAGACGATGATCGGCGCCCAGGCTTCCGCCGAGCAAGTCGAAAAAATCCTCTCCTACCTCGACATCGGCAAGCAGGAGGGCGCTACATGCCTGATCGGCGGCGAGCGCAACCAGCTGGAGGGCGACCTCGCCGAAGGCTTCTACATCAAGCCGACTGTCTTCAAAGGAAACAACAGCATGCGCATCTTCCAGGAGGAGATTTTCGGCCCGGTCGTGGCAGTGACGACCTTCAAGGATCAGGAGGAAGCGCTCGCGATTGCCAATGATACGCTGTACGGTCTCGGCGCAGGGGTCTGGTCGCGCAATGGCAATACCGCATACCGGATGGGCAGAGCGATCCAGGCCGGACGCGTCTGGACGAACTGCTACCACGCTTACCCGGCACATGCGGCCTTTGGCGGCTACAAAATGTCGGGTATCGGACGGGAAAACCACAAGATGATGCTCGACCACTATCAACAGACGAAGAACCTGCTCGTCAGCTACAGCCCGAATGCTCTCGGCTTTTTCTAAAATACGCCGCGATGCTGCGAAAAATGCTGTACGTGCCGATCTGCAGTACATCGCGTTATGGGAGGGATTCCGATAAGTACGGTCAAACGGGTGCTGGCTACGGAGGCGGCACTGGAGCTGATTGAACGGTTGAAGGCCAAGCACGGTCAGCTGCTGTTTCACCAGTCCGGCGGCTGCTGTGATGGCAGTTCGCCGATGTGCTACCCGGCGGGCGAATTCATGATCGGTGATCACGACGTCCTGCTGGGTGTAATCGGCGGCTGCAACTTTTACATGAGCGAGGCCCAGTACGAGTACTGGAAGCATACGCAGCTGATCATTGATGTCGTACCCGGGCGCGGCGGAATGTTTTCGCTGGAGGGTCCGGAGGGAGTCAGGTTCTTGACGCGCTCCCGGGTGTTTTCGCCTGAGGAGCAGGCAGCGATCAAGCAGGAAGACGGGGACAGAGTGTAACGGATAACGAATTGACAGGCATCTTCCGATGGGGAGGTGCCTTTTTTCTATAGCAAAAGGGAGGGGCGGCCTTTCACGCTAACCCCGAAGACGATCAGCTTTTTATTGGCCCGACATTGACATGGCCTAAAACATCAGTACAATTCAGTAGAAAGGGGGATGTTTATGGAAGAGAATCAACCGAAAAAAATCAGCTTGCAGGAAGCGATGAAACAGCGTCTGGCCCAGAAGAAGCAGGAACAGGCTCAAAACAAATCAGCGGCGAAACAGAAAGCGGGCAACATGACGATGAAGAGCCAGCATACCAAGAAGCCAAACAATCAACGCAGGAAAACGGGTGGATAGCGGAGTGAATTCCTTATGGAGTGCAGCAGATGAGAATTAACAAGTTTATCAGTGAGACAGGCGCCACTTCCAGGCGCGAAGTGGATAAGTGGATTGCAGCCAAGCGGGTGACGATCAATGGCGTCGTTGCCGAGCTGGGCAGTCAGGTGGAGCCTGGCGATGAAGTCCGCGTCGACGGCAAGCTGCTGCGTGAAAAGACGGCGCCCGTCTATATCGCTCTCAATAAGCCGACAGGGATTACTTGTACGACCGAGCGCCACGTGAGCGGCAATATCATTGATTTCGTTCAGCATCCGGAGCGAATTTTCCCGATCGGCCGCCTCGACAAAGATTCGGAAGGACTGATTCTGCTCACCAACGACGGCGATATCGTCAACAAGATTTTGCGCGCGGAAAACAATCACGAAAAAGAGTACATCGTTACCGTGGATAAACCGGTGACGGAAGAGTTCCTGCGCGGCATGGCTCAGGGTGTGCGGATTCTCCGTACCGTCACCAAGCCGTGCAAGGTCACACGCGTCGGAGAAAAAGTTTTCCGGATTATTTTGACGCAAGGACTCAACCGGCAAATTCGCCGCATGTGCATGGTGTTTGGCTATCAAGTGCGCCGCTTGCAGCGGGTCCGGATCATGAACATCCACCTGGGCAAGCTGAAGCCGGGAGCTTGGCGCGATTTGACGGAAGCGGAAAAAAACCAGTTGTTTAAAGACATTCACTATCGCTCCACTCGTCGCTGACACGGAACCGACTTGTGGAGCGATTGCTATAAAAGGGGGGTCAGATCATGGGACAGGCAGTACGGGATTCGCTGCACACAGCACTGCGCAATTGGGATGACATGCAGACGAGCAAAATGGATACAGCCGAGGAGGATGCCAACCGGTTTGAGGAATCGTTTTACGCCTTTATTGATTGTGTTCGCAGATGGTTTTCCGCCCTTCGCGAGCGTCCGCGTACGGTAGCCGAAACGGAAGGGCTGCCACTGATCCGGGAAATCAGCGAACAGCTCCCCGCTGCATTGCTGCTGAATTTTGAGACCGAGCTGGAGTTGATCGTCGCCGGCGAGGTCCGGGTAGATGATGAAAAGTACGATTGAGTCAATCCGTGCTCTTGATGACCAGCAGCTGACCTGTGCGCACATCAATCTTCCCAGCTGCAGCCACCAGTACATTGCTGATCCCGATCGAGTCGCCGATAGTCAGAGTGGCTTTGTGCAGCGGGTATTGAAACCCGTAGAGCGTAATCCCGGTTACAGTCTGACTGAGCGGCAGCAGCGAAATGTGAGGAAAGCGTCCTTTGGCAATCTCCGTTGGCCGATCGATCAGCAGCACTTCGTTTTTCTCATCGATGATGCGGCAGGGGATACCTGCGTCCAGGCTTTTGCGCAGCAGATGCACATTGGCCAGCGTATGATCAAAGCGTGTACCGAGTGCACCGAGAATGACGATTTCCTGCGGCTGCTGCTGGATAGCCCAGGTTACCCCCATGTCGGTGTCGGTGAGATCCTTCATGATCGGATCGCACGAGACTACGTGGCCAGCCCGCTGCTGAATTTCGTGAAAGTCTTCCAAAGAGACAGAGTCAAAGTCACCCACGGCAAAATCAGGCCGGAGATCGTGGCGGAGCAAAAACAGCGCCCCCCGATCAATGCCGATGAGGAAATCCCCTGCGGCAACCTCGTGCAAAGCCCATTCCCCCAGATTTCCTCCTGTAAATAACAGCATGCGCCGAGCAGAATTCATTGTTATCCCTCTATTTCCGTTTAAAAAACTTACCCAGGTATATTTGTATCCATCTTATCACGGCTGAATGAATGCTGACAAAGTGCTGGAATAGAGGGAATGTTCTTGAAATAAAATATTTTATCAATTAAAATTTTTTATAAAAAGGAGGGAAGCCGCATGATCACAATCAAAAAGTTGAGCGAATGCTCGTTTGCTGACGCGGTCGAAGCGTGGAACAAGGGGTTCGAAGGATATTTTTTCGATGCGACCACGACGATCGATCGGTTCCTGACGAGATTGGCGATGGAGGGGCTGTCTGCCGAGCTGTCGATTGTCGCTTTCCAGAATGAAGACCCTGTTGGTATCGTGTTGTCCGGTGTGCGGACAATCGATGGAAAGAAAGTCGCCTGGAACGGCGGTACAGGGGTTGCTGCCCCGCTGCGTCGGCACGGAGTCGGCCGCCGGCTGATGCATGCGCTGCTCGACGTCTACCGCGACGCCGGGATCGATACAGCCATTTTGGAGGCGTTTCGGCAAAACGACAAGGCGATTGCGCTCTACCAGGAGATCGGGTACGAGATCATCGACCACCTGGTTTTCCTCCAGCGCACGGATGCAATCGGAGAGAATGTCTTTTATTCCGAAGGTGAATCGAAGTATCAACTCAAGCGGGGAATTCCGCATGACGTTCGCTCGCTATCGTTTTACCGGAGCATGTCGCCATGGCAGACCCAGTGGCCCAGTGTCCGCGATGGCGAGTCGCTGACGATTCTCGATGCGGCAGGCGAAGCCGTCGGGTACGCGATTTACAAGCGTGCTTTCGATGAGGCAGGCAAGCTTCTCTCGATTACGCTCATGCAGTGCGAGGCGGCGCCGGGGCGTGAAGATGGCGATGATATCGTCCGCTTTGCACTGTCGCATTTGTTCGCGCCATTCGATCTGGCTTGTCGCCGGACGACGTTTAACCTGCCTGTATCCAACCAGCGTCTCGTTGCGACTCTGGAGGAAGCAGGGTTTACGGGCTCGACGGAACAAGTTTATATGAAAATGGAGCTGGAACGGGCGTAAGAGTGGAATGGGTACGTGCGCCTTTCCCGGTGCACGTTGCGGCGCTGCATGACGGTGGTTGAACCACTGCTGCGAACGGCATTGTCAGGCAGCGGCGGTTGGCAGGACGCATAAGAGAGGGCGGACGTCTGTTGCAGACGATCCGCCCTCGCGTCGTGAGCTGACTTGTGCCGGTTGCAAGGAGTATTCGGGTAAAGCGTAGACGCCGCAGGCCGGCGGTCCAAACGAAAGGCTAACCTAACCTTTCAGGATTTCGCTTACCGCTTGTTGGACAGTACGCGATACCGATCGTACAGCTCCTGCTTGCGGTCAAAATAGGGGGATACATTGCCGTGTTCCCTGTTTTCTTTTAACAGTCCGAAATCGAGCGGATACGTGACGAGTGCGTTTTGGTTCGTCTTGCCACTGGCCAGGATGCCATTCGCCGGAAACGGGCGGTCACACGGCGCGAAGATGCCGGCCTGACAGTAGCCGACGTCAATCTGCGGCACGTGCGGCAACGAGCCGACGATCCCGCTGAGTGCTACGTACAGTTGGTTTTCCACTGCCCGCGCCTGCGCACAGTAGCGCACCCGGTAGTATCCAGCCGCAGCATCTGTGTAAGAAGGGCAGAGGATAATCTGTGCGCCCATGTCGGCGACAATTCGCGGCCCTTCCGGGAATTCAATATCGTAGCAAATCAGGATTGCTGCACGTCCGACTTCCGTATCAAAGACGGCATAGCTGTCACCGGCGGCAAGCGGCCAATGCTTCCGTTCTTCCGGCGTGAGGTGAATTTTTTTCTGCTTTTCGATGCGGCCGTCAGGGAAGAACAGGAATGCGGCATTGACGAAGTCAGCGCCATCCTTGCAGATATGCGTTCCGGCGAGGATCGTGATTCCGGTTTCCCGGCTGATTTGCATGAAAGTGCTCATGTACTCATCGGTCCGGGCATCGAGGTATTCGCATGCCTCCGGTGTTTCCATTGCAGGCAGTGTGCCAAGCATGTGGGCTGTCAAATATTCGGGAAACACGAGCAGCTTCACGCCGTTTTGCTGTGCGTTCTGCACATGGCGGCGCACCTTGTCCCAAAACCCTTTTGCCTGGCGAATCGGGCTGATCCCGTATTGTACGGTTCCAATGGTGTGGATTGTCATCGGTTGGTTCACTCCTTCATTTCGGGATTCGGCCATTCCACGAGGACGGCCTTGTGCAGCGACTCTTCGTCCTCGACGTAATTGTCCAGTATTTGAATCGGGCGCAGTCCTTGCTTGAGCATAAAGGACAACACCTGATCGTAGATTTCTCCGTCGCACACGCGTTTGACGTATTCCTGGTCGCTCAGCGTGTCGGCATAGGCGTGGTAGCCGGGAATGCGGCAACCAGCCAGGAACCGTTTCAATCCGAGCCGCCTCACCAGGTCCTTGCGCGCCTCGTAGAGCGCCCGCGCTACGCCCAGACTCCGATAGGCGGGCCGGACGCAGAGATCGATTCCGTAGAGGCTGTCGCCATCAGCCTGGTGGCTTTGGCGAATGCAGCCGTTGTCGGCGACTTCGGCCCATGTGTGCGGTTTGCCGTCAAAGCGGATCAGCAAGGAGGTCGCCGAGCCGATGATCGTGCCATCAGCCAGCACGGCAGCCATCGCCCCCGGGGCAAATGTCTGCTCATGGGCGAGAATCTGTTCCCGGCTCCACCACAGCTCTTCCGGAAATGGCGGAGGAAACGCTTCGCGCTGTACCTCAAGCAAAGCATCGTAATCGGCAATTGTATAGGGCCGTACAACAACGTTCATAAACACACCCCCTGCCTCGTATTTTAGCGGCTATGTCGTTGCGTGTATACTATTCTATCATGACAAAACTTTCAAAATGCGATGTTTTTAACAAGGGTACAATTGGCATGCACATTCGGGTAGAATAGTAAGGAATCGATTTTGAGCAAGAGACAGGAGAATCTCCGAATGCAAAAAGTGGAAATAATCGCAACGGCTACATTTGGCCTGGAGTCGGTCGTGGCAGAAGAAGTGAAACGACTTGGCTACACAGACGTCAAAGTAGAGAATGGCAAGGTGATGTTTTGGGCAGATATTTCCGCGATTGCCAGAGCCAATCTGTGGCTGCGCACGGCCGATCGCGTCAGAGTGAAAATTGGTGAATTTCGGGCGACCACCTTTGATGAGCTGTTTGAACAGACTAAAGCGTTGCCCTGGGCGGACTGGATTCCGCTGAATGGAAATTTTCCCGTCGAAGGAAAATCGGTAAAATCGACCTTATTCAGCATTTCCGACTGTCAGGCGATCGTCAAGAAAGCCGTAGTCGAAAGTATGAAAAAGGTGTACAAGCAGGAATGGTTCACAGAGGACGGTCCGCTTTATAAAATTGAAGTTGCCTTGCTCAAGGATATTGCCACGCTGACGATTGACACGAGCGGGTCAGGACTGCACAAACGGGGGTACCGGGAGCGCATCGGTGCGGCGCCGTTAAAAGAGACGATGGCGGCGGCGCTCATTCTCTTGTCCCGCTGGAAGCCTGACCGCGTCTTGATCGATCCTTTCTGTGGCTCGGGGACCATTCCCATCGAAGCGGCACTCATCGGGCAAAATATCGCGCCGGGCATGAACCGCGAGTTCGCCTCGGAGAGCTGGCCGGTGATCCCTAAAGCCGCCTGGCGGGAAGCGCGCGCCGAAACGCATGATTTGGCGCAGTACGACCGCAAGCTGGAAATCGTCGGGACGGATATCGATGAAGAGGTGCTGAAGGTAGCTCGGCAAAATGCCATCGAGGCTGGCGTCGATGAGCAAATCCACTTTCAGCGGATGGCTGTAAGCGAATTGCGCTCCAAGAAAAAGTATGGCTATATCATCTCCAACCCGCCGTATGGGGAGCGGCTCAGCGAGCGCAAAGAGGTTGAACAGCTGTATCGGCAAATGGGGCAGGTCTTCCGCGCGCTCGATACCTGGTCGTACTACATCATCACGTCAGATGAGCAGTTCGAAACGTTCTTCGGCAAGACGGCATCGAAAAAGCGAAAGCTCTACAACGGCAATATTAAAATCGACTACTATCAGTTTTTTGGACCGAAGCCGCCCAGACCGAAGAGCGAGCAAGTCCTTCAGCCGTCAGATACAGAATAACGAGAGAGAGTAGGAAGAACTATGAGACACCCGAGACATTTCGTCGGCAAGCTGGCTGCAGTCGGCATGAGTGTCGTCCTGCTGGCTGTGCCTACCTGGGCCGCGGGCGAGAGCGCACCAGCCCAACCGCCGGCAGCGATCACGCCTGTAACAGATCCAGGTGCGGCCACGGCTGCCCCGGATAAACCAAAACCGGCGTTTACAGACATCCAGGGCCATTACGCCCAGGCTGCAATCGAACACCTGGTAGCCGCATCTTATGTAAGCAGCTCAGGCGACGCTGCGTTTCGCCCGAACGAGGGAATTACCCGCCAGGATTTCGCCGTGCTTTTAACCAAAGCAGCAGGTCTTCAGCACAATAAAAAGGAAGAACTGACCTATCAGGATGTCGCCGCTGATTCACCACAGGCAGCGTACGTGCAAGTGCTGACGCAGGCAGGGATATTGAAAGGCAAGACAGACGAGCTGTTCGGAGCCAACGATCCCCTCACCCGTCAGGATATGGCCGTAACGCTTTATCGGTTGATGAAATGGACAGGTGACAAACCGCTACAAGGCGACACGCCTGTCAGCTTCCAGGATGAGTCGGCGATTGCCGACTACGCCAAAGAGGCAGTAAAAGCCGTCACGGCCAAAAAATGGATGCAGGGCAGCAACCAAAAATTTTCCCCGACAAAGCATGTGACGAGAGGAGATGCAGCGATCATCGTCGAGCGCATTCTGATCGAGCGTCAAGACGCTGCGGCAAAGGCGGCTTTTGACGTAAACGTGGAAAAACTCTCGCTGGCTGCCGGGACGAGCGAGCAAGTGAAGGTAACCGGTAGCGCCGGAGCGCCGCTGCCGTTCACGCCGGTGTTTTCATTTGACCACACAGACATCGGTCGCATCCTTCCTGACGGTACGTTTATAGCCGGACCGACTGCTGGAAAAGGACAGATCACGGTCACCGTCGGCTACACATCCAAGGTTATCCCGGTAGAAATCACACTGGGTGCCAAGGGAGACGGGCAATCCGGCGGTGATAAAGGCACGGCTGGGAAAGAAGCGAATGCACCAGCGAAGGGTGCGGACGTCGGCCAACCCAAGGCAGATGCAAGCAAAACAGATGGCGCAAAATCGGACGGCGCTCCACCTGAGGATGGGACCCGCGCCACAGATTCCGCTGTGGCAGATGAAGACAAAGCGGATGAGTCGCCAGTGAAGAGCAAGGACGAGCTGACGAACTACGCGCCGGACAGCACGTTCTCCATTAAGACGTCCGGCCAGTCTGATACGTATTTCAGCAGTTTGGAAAAGGCATACCCTGGACCGGTAGGCGGACTGGTCAAGCCTTCTGACACGTGGACCGGCTACGTTCGCCAGTTCGGTCGGGAAGCCACGGCAGCCCTGCCGAAGCCGACGACGATCCAGCAGGTGCAGCTCACTTTCTTGCAAGACCTCAAGCAGGGGATTGTTCTCCCGCCCGAGATGGAAGTGGAGGTTTCCTACGACGGCAAGGTCTGGCAGTATGCGGGAGTGGCGACGCAAGGAGTCTCTCCTTCCGACAATACGAAGATGACGAGAACGCTGGCGGTCAGCTTCGAGCCTGTGGAAGCACAGTACGTCCGACTGCGTTTCCCTGTCAAGGTCATCGTTTTCGCCCGCAACATGCAGATTTTAGGGGCAGAGGGGAACAGGGCAGCTAGTGATCCTGTCATTTTTGCTCCGATCCGTTCCAGCGTCTCGTTGGATGATAAAAAGGCAGGCGATCGGATCGAAAACATGCTGCTTGCTTTCTCCGGCTCATATGGCGACAGAGGCTTATGGAAACAGGAAGACTTCCTTCCGTTTGTCGGCTATATCGGCCAGGATGGCGTCATCAAAGACCGGATGTTTGACACGATTCTCTTTATTCCGTATCCGAACATTCCTTCGACAAAAGCCGGCTGGGAAGATTATTTGTGGGATATCTTCCGCCCAGGCCGACAATTGGACGCCTTAAATGACGCGATGCGCGAATACAACAACCGGCGGGGAACAATGGTCCTCAATACGGCGAAGGAAAAAGTCGTCCTG
>CAMIVR010000087.1 GCA_946402065.1 uncultured Brevibacillus sp.
TGGGGCGATCGATGGGACTTGAACCCACGAGTGCCGGAGCCACAATCCGGTGCGTTAACCCCTTCGCCACGACCGCCATGTCGTATACAGTTGGCAGGGGCAGTAGGAATCGAACCCACACCAAAGGTTTTGGAGACCTTCGTTCTACCTTTAAACTATGCCCCTATGATGGTAGCGGCGGAGGGGGTCGAACCCCCGACCTTTCGGGTATGAACCGAACGCTCTAGCCAGCTGAGCTACACCGCCATAAGGCTTATAAAAAATCTGGCGGAGAGTGAGGGATTCGAACCCTCGCTACGCTTGCGCATACTAACGGTTTAGCAAACCGTCCCCTTCGGCCTCTTGGGTAACTCTCCGCGATTGTTAAAAACTGCGATTTTCTTTCTGGTTTTTCGACCCATTTTTCGCAATGATTATTAAAGGCGACGTTTATTAATATAGCATATGCATCAGACTAATGCAATAAGAATTTCTTTGCGTTTTTTCCAGCTTGCATTGACTCCAAGTGAGAGGAGAGCAAAACATGCTCCGGGTCGTCTCCTACAATATTCACAGCGGCAAAAACATATTTTGGCGAAATCGGCTGAAAGAAATGGCCAGCACCCTTATGCGACTGGATGCCGATCTCATCGCACTGCAGGAAATCCATCAAAACCTGCACGTTGGCGATCAAGTAAGCTACTTCGCCGATCAGCTCCGCTATTATACGGCTTATGCTCCGGCGATGCAACTGTTCAATGGAACGTTTGGCAACGCTCTGCTTTCCCGTGTCCCCATTACAGACGCGCGTACATACCAGCTGCCGGCTGACGGAGAACCACGGTCCCTGCTCTGCGCAACAATGAATCTGGACAACCAACATACGACTGTACTCGTCACCCATTTTAGTTTAAGCAGACGAATTCGCGAGCCGCAGCTTGCACATATCCGCCGTTATATAGTAGAAGAAAAAAAAGACACCTCACTGATTTTAGCGGGTGATTTCAATAGCACGACATCTCATTTTCATCCCCTGCTGCAGGACTGCGCCATAGCAACAGGGCAACATGATCGCTCGACCATCACTCCGCTCCGGAAGCGTCTGGATTACATCTATACCTCGTATGATTGGACAGTATTGAACTATGAAGTGATCCACGTAAAATGGTCGGATCACTACCCGATCCTCGCTACCCTGAAACGGACGGGACAGCCAGCTCCTGCAGAATAAACGATTTGACGTCGACAAGCCGGGCAGGCTGGGTGAATTTTCGATTCGTTCCGGCGATGACCAGCGGGATCAGCGAATCCTGTCTGTGTAATGAGCCATGACTCCCTCCGCCTAAATGCGTGGGCGAAGACTCAGACAAGAGCTCGTATCCGGGAGCAGCTGTCACGACGACAACCGGGTCAGGCTGGGCAAACAGGGCACCAAACAATCGGTTCAGCGCATCGGGATAATCGTGGAACGAGACCACGCCATGCTGGTCTATCCGCAAATCAAGCACGGATTGGAAGCCTTGTATGGTCCACGCTACGCCATAGCAGTCATGCAACACGCCGCCCTTGCGAAACCGCACCTCTTGATCGGTTCCACCCTTCCGCACGACGATCCACTCCGCTTCTTTCCAGGCAATGATGTCAAGCCGTTCGTCCACGGCTGCGGCCTCGACGACACTCGACAGACTCCCGTCGGCAATCGGATACAAATAAGCCATCCGCTCATTGTTGCAGATGACAACCTCATCGCTTGGCGATACGCCTCGGCTAAGACGGTGAATGTGAAAGTCTGCGAGCAACTGCTCCAAATCGATGTTGTGCTCATCGGATTGTCCGACAATCGTCTGGCCGTGGTCGCTGATGAGAATAATGACATTTTTTTCAATCGCTTGTTCCCATGATGAAAACGAATCTAAAAGACGGCAAAGCTGTTCATCGACAGCGGCCAGATGCTCTTCCGCCTTCTCCGGCGTACGATGCAGCTTGTGGTCATTATCCGGCATGTACGTCAGGGTGAAATCCGGCTGCTTGCCGCTGCGCAGCACTTCTATCAACACGTCTATGGCGTAGGCGTCATTTACGCCGTACGCTGATGGCATTGTATGGGACCAATTCCATGTAATCGGCCGGAATATCCCCGGCTTCACCAATGTGCCGAGACTGAGGATGGTCGGCCCACTTACTTTCTGTTTAAACCGAAAGCCTGTGGCAGCATTCAGCATGAAAGGAATGCTCGCTTTATGCCGCTTGTGGCCGCGATGAGCGATGACGTTGATCGAGCCGGATGTAAGGCCGTGTTCCTCCAGCACTTCATGAATGGTCTTGACTTCCTTGCTCAAATGCAGCTCGTTCAAGTCAAACAATACGTTATGAGCGCATTGCTCAAAACCAATTTTGGCAATGGGAATCGCTCCGTTTATATAATTGATGATTTTTTTGGAGGTCGAGTCATACCAGATCAAACCGGGTACTTTATGCTGATCCGGATACACACCAGTGATCAACGAGCAGTCGATCGATGCTGTCATCGTCGGAAAAACCGTTGTACACTCTGCCATGTACTGCCCGCGTTCCATCAAAAACTGGAAGGCGGGCGCTTTCTTTTTATCGACACATCGTTCCAAAACCTCGGGCATCATGGAGTCAATAAGGAAAAGAAGTACCTTTTTCATCTGCCGCCTTCCCTTGCGTAGAGGTAGTCACTTTGTACAAATTAGTGTTTCCCCTATTTAGAAAGAACGATTCCTGTCTGGCTGATGTCAATCTTTAGCTCTTTGTGCTTTTGCAAATACGGCTGCAGCAGCGTGTATCCGGTCTCTCCCACCGTATCATCGCCAGTCAATTGCTTCAAAACAGCGGAGCGGATCGACAAGCCTTGTGCTCCTTGCTGGAACAGATCGACCGTTATAAAAGAAACACCATTGACGAGCACTTCATCTGCTGTTTCTTTCAATTGAAAATGGCTTACACCAAGCAGCTTCAACCCGGCGATAACCTGTCCGATGTCGTCCGCCTCAACGACATCCGGCTTGAGGCCGACGTGGTTGACGACGCGATGCTTCGGCGTAAAATACTCGTGCAGCGTTATTTTTAACGCATCCCCGTCTTCCAACGGGATTACCTGCTGGGCGCTTCCTTTACCGTACGTGGTCGTCCCGACCAGCTTGGCGATCTGATAATCCTGAAGTGCGCCTGAGAGCATTTCAGAAGCGGATGCGGTTGACTCGTTGACCAGAATGACGACCGGATAGTTGACTGTGCGGCCATTGCGAACCCACGTCTCCACTTCAATGTCATTCCGGTTTGTCGTATACATCAGCACGCCGTCTTCAATGAACAAACTGGCTAGATCGCGAGCGGAGTTGAGGTATCCGCCTCCATTGTCGCGCAGGTCGATGACCAAACCGCGCAGAGCTGTGTTCTTTTGCAGCAAAAGCAGCGCTTGCAAAAATTCCGGACCGGCCTGCGAGCCGAACGTATCCAAGCGGACGTAGCCGATATCACCGGCAAATCGGGCGCTCGAGACTTCCGGAATACTCAGTACAGCGCGCGTCATTTTCACTTTTCGCTCGGCTTTCCCGTCGGCCGGCAGAATGGCAAACGCAGATTCCGAACCTTCTTCCCCTCTGAGCAATTCAAACACTTCGGAAAAGCTCTTGCCTTTACAGATCACCCCGTCGACGCTAACCAGGATGTCCCCGGCATTCAAGCCTGCCATTGCTGCAGGTGAATTCGGAATGACCTCGCGAATGATCGGTTGTCCATCGACGACCCGCAAGCGTATGCCAAAACCGACAACTTCATTTTCCACGTCGGCCTGAAAGCTTTTCAGTTCTTCCTTGGTAAAAAACATCGTGTGCGGATCGTCCAACGTTTTCAGCATGCCTTCAATGGCAAGATTCCCGAGCTTCTTCCAATCCATTTTGCTCGTTTGCTGCCATGCCTGCAAGCGGGATTCCATTTTCGCCAGCGTGTTGTCGTCAGGCGAATAAGTAAATGCGTGGCTTCCTCCCGCACGTAATTGCTCGCTTACGAATTGTAAAGCACCTTCGACCAATTGGCCGGGTTGTGGTTTACTGATGTGATTTTCCAACAAGCTTTTGTAGACTGCCTCAACCTCACGAAACCGGCTGCCGCTTTCATCCGCCAATGCGGGTGCCGTCCCGATCGTGAACAGGAGTAGAAGGCAGAAGAAAAGTATGCGTAACCGACGAAGCTTCATTTTGCCACAGCCCCTTTCACCACGTCAGAAGGAATGCGCACTTCGACTTTTCCGTAATTGCTGTACAGCTCGTTCCCCGTGTAAGCCACGTAGTCCTTATCGTAAATTTCCTCATAGCGCCACGCTTTGCGAACCAGGACATTTTTTCCTTTGTCGATGTAGTATTTGGTTACAAACTGGGGAACGCCTTTCACTGCCCCGCTGTCCAGATAAAGCGATTCCGCCCTTTTTTGCAAAGAGGTTCCGGTTACCCATTCGGTGATGACGTCGTAATTGCCGAACGATTGCTTGTTATAACGGACGTTCAACTGTTCGTTGCGCTCTTTTACCGACAGGCTGTCAAACCACTCATGGAGATAGCGGACGGAGGCTTGCTTTTTCTTGCTCCATGTTTGCCCGTTAAAATCATGTATGTATTCAACATTGTCGTGATCATCCGCATATTTCTCCATTTTTTCCAGAACGAGCTTGTCGGGATCGCGGAAATATCCGCTGATATGGCTGACTTCGCGATTGTTGTCGACCTGTTGCTTGTATTTAAACAAGAACCCCGAGAACATCGCTTCGCCATCGACTTCATAGCTCGGTGACTGCTCCGTCTGCCGCAAAGCAAACGACAAATCCGTCCTGCAGCGCTGCTGGTTGCCAAGCAAATCCAGCTCTTGCTGCAAAGTATCGACGAGCAGCTTTATCTTCTCATCGCGTGTTGCAGCCTTGACGGTAGCCAAGACGTTTTTGGCCCCCTCTTCATTGCCTTCAGAAGCGAGGTAATACACATAATTGAGCAAGGCGTTGGTATCATCAGAAAATTGCTGATAGCGCTCAATCGCCTTATCGACACTGCCGCTCTTCACTTCCAACGCAGCCATATAGATCGCAATGGCTTGCCATTCTTCCGCATTCCGCTTCGTCTTTGCTTCATAAGGACCCAAGCGATCAAGCAGTTTGGCATAAATGCTGCCCTGCTCCTTCTCCAGCTTCAACGCCAGATCGTACACATTGGCGACGAGCAGCTGCAGCGTTTCCGGTTTAACCACTCTGTCCGCAAAGTAAGCGTCGATTGCCCGGAACGCCTCCTCCATATTGTCCTGCAGTTTGACGTCAGGATCCCAGCTCAAGTAGTAATGCACGCCGACCTGGTTGTAAAAGTTGTCGTCAGCCAACTTGTGAAGCTGCTTGAACGTATCAGCGTCTTCCTCGTAGTTGCGAATAGCCTCTGTCGCTTTCAGATAGATCCGCTCTTCAGCGCTCGGCTGATCGGTAAACACGCCAAATAGCGGGAATACCTCGGCGATTTCGGGTACGGCGGGGAATTTGTTGCCGTCAGCATCAAGCAACGGCAAAATCGGCCGAACAGAGAAATAATCCATCAACTTTTCGGCCAGCACAGCTGCCTCTCCGCGCTTCAAGCCATCTGTCTTGGTCACTTTCAGCCAACTGTGCGGCAAGAGCTTTTGAAACGTAGTACTTGAAGCTGCTGCCGGACTGAATAGCTGCAGCAGTTGTTCTACCTCACCGATCGTAATCGGCTGGTTCGGATGGAGCTGCTCTCCCGGAAAGATTACATGCAGCGCATCAGGTCCGTACACATTGTTATAGGCGACCGACATGCGCAAAATCGGCTCGTACATCCACGTCATTTGGGTGACGTCTTTATACGGCAAATAAGGAAAGTCAAAGCCTTCGCCCCAGCCGATTTCATCGTGTTCCGACAGCATCGTCAACGTATAGAGCTGCTCTTCATTCTGTAAAAACAGCCGGTCCAGCAGCACCATAAATTCGGCTCTGCTCATGTAGCGTTCCGGTTCGAAATACCCGTAGCGGGCACCGCCCATCAGCCCCTCCGTATAGCTTTTCACAATCGATTTCACTGCCCAATGCTTGTGTACATCGATAAAAGGTATGATAATTTCCTCTGCTGAGGCAACGTTTGGCACGAGCAATGTTGCGGCCAGCAGCCAGCCTGTCAATTTCTTTACTTTTCGCACATGGTACCCCCTATGCAAGAATCCGTCCGCACTCCTCACATGTGACGAGTCCCACTCCTCTGCGCCATTGATCCAAATTGTGGAGTGAGAGCAAGCGAAAGCAGCCCATACATGAACTGTTTTTCACCTCGACGACCGGATTTGTCTTAGTCTCTTTGATCCGAAAGTATTCCTGGATATGTTCTTGCTGCAATTCCTGTTGCAGCTCCAAAGCGGCCAACTCGTGCCGGGAAATGCTGCTCTCCAGCGCGAGTCGGGTCGTTTCGCTCTCCTCGAGATGGCGATTGTACGCTTTTCTCGCCATCCACAGCTCTTGTTCGCTGAGCAGCCGGTTGACCTCCTCTTCGGGACGGAGCGGAGGCTCCAGCGCGGACAGCTTGTTTTCAAGCTGTTCGATTGCTTGCAAGAGATCGTTTTGCTTTGCTGCCAGTGCGGCCAAAGCTTGCTGATTCTCCTGCCATTTTTCTTGTTCCATATGCCAAAACAATACTCGCTTCCCGGGATGCACGCTCATCCCCCCCCGTTACAAAAAGTGGAAAGGATCCGTGTGGACTTGTGACGCGATCACATCTGTCTGGTAGCCCTCTTGCTCGAGCCGATCTTTGATATAACCGGCAAGCTTGTCTTTCATGATTTTCTCGATATTGTGACCGGCATCGATCAGGTGTATGCCGTCTGCCATTGCATCATGGGCGGTGTGATAGTAGATGTCGCCTGTCACCAGTACGTCGGCGCCGCGAAATGCCGCCGTGGAGACAAAGCGGTTGCCGTCTCCGCCAACCACTGCCACTTTTTTCACGAGAGCGTCCAGCTTCCCGACAACTCGCAGCCCTTCAAGCGAGAAGCTCGCTTTCACCTGAGCCGCCAATTCCCGCAGAGTGATGGGGCTGGGCAGCCTGCCAATCCGGCCGATCCCCAGCGCCTTGCCAGGCAAATCGAGCGGATAGACATCGTACGCCACTTCTTCATACGGATGGGCAGCCTTCATCGCTTTGATCACGGCTGATTGCCTGGACGCAGGCATGACTGTTTCCAACCGCACTTCTTCGACGGCTTCCAGCTTGCCCTGCTCCCCGACAAACGGCTTCGTGCCTTCGCGGGGCAAAAAGGTCCCGGTCCCTTCCGCTTGGAAGGAGCAATGGCTGTAGTTGCCGATCCAGCCTGCCCCTGCTGCGGTTACTGCTTGCAAAACCGCTTCCCGGTGTGTCGCAGGTACGAAGACGACGAGCTTCTTCAGGTTGTCTGTCTGTGTGGTCTCCAGCACCTGAACGTCTGTCAAGCCGATCGCCTCGGCCAGCCAGTCGTTCATGCCTCCTTCCGCCACATCCAGATTCGTGTGGGCAGTATAGACGGCAATATCGTGTTTGATCAGCTTTTCATACAGCTTGCCTGCAGCCAAATCAGTCCGGAGATGCTTCAACGGACGAAAAATGACAGCATGGTGCGCGATGAGTAAATCGACGCCCTCGGCAATCGCTTCGTCGACGACTTCCTCAAGCACGTCGAGTACAATCATCACTTTTTTGACAGGTTTTTGCAATGTCCCCACGTGAAGTCCGATCTTGTCCCCTTCCATGGCGATTGACTTCGGTGCCAATTGTTCTACGTATTGAATGACGGTTTGTCCGTGCGCAAGCATCTAATCACCTCATTGATCCACTCGATTTCACGTTTGATTTCGTGCAGGCGATCTTGGGCGGCAGCCCGCTTGGACTGACTCACCTGCTGATAAATGTATTCTGCCTTTGCCTTTTCCCGCTCCCATTTCTTTGCCAGCGCAGCTGGTTTGCTTTGCCAAAGATACGGGCCCAGCCGCAATAACTCTTCCAGTGGACGATCCTTGCCTATGTAGGGTAGCTGGGGATCGCCTTGCTCGGCGACGAGGATTTCATAGATCACACCCTCTTCCTCCAGGATTGATTCGGCGACAAGCTGCCAGTTGTTCTGCAAGAGCCAGCGTCTGACGATTTCCTCACCGACATTCGGTTGCAGCACCAAGCGAGTAACGCCGGCAAGCTTGTCCTTGCCTGCTTCGAGAATGGCTGCTATCAACTGTCCGCCCATCCCGGCAATGCAGATGACGTCAACTTCGTTGGGGGCGAGGACAGCCAGACCGTCCCCTTTCCGCACAGAGGCCCGCTCGCCAGCCTGCAAAGCATTGATTTGATTACGGGCAGCCTGGTAAGGACCTTCGTTCAATTCTCCCAACACCACAAAGGAAGCAATGTTTTGTACCAATAAATACGCTGACAGCAGCGCGTGATCAGAACCAATATCGGCTACCCTCATCCCGACCGGACAATAATCGGCAATCTGTTGCAGCCGCTTTGAAACAAGAATCGATGTCATTTACAGTTCACCTACCGATAGATCTGTGTCTATTCTACCTTATTTGTCAGGAAAAGCCCAACGCTACAAATCGCAAAAGCTGACACGATATTTTCATCCACAATTGAAAATACTACCTGGGTAAAGCAAAACAAACGATGTTTCATTGGAAAGGAGGCATGCATCGATTCAGAAACATTCCCCGTTCAACCATTCGCCCGCAAACGCACAGACGCACACATGGCCGCAGGCCCGGGAAAACCGGACTAGTCAATCGCAGCAGGATTTTGCCGCGAGAGTAAAAACCCCTGTATTTTTTGGATTTTTCCTTGACAGGCTACCTCAATCAATTTAAAATAATAATCAAATTAGAATTATTATAATTAACAAAACCAAAATATGGAGGGTGAAGAAAGATGAGCAAACAAGTAATGACAATGGAAAAAAACACTGTCGCTGAATTTTTGAATCAACAGGTTGCCAACTGGAACGTTTTGTATGTGAAGCTCCATCATTTTCATTGGCAAATTACCGGACCGGATTTTTTCACACTGCATGCCAAATTTGAAGAGTTGTATAACGAAGCCGCAGATACGCTTGACCTGCTCGCTGAGCGCATTCTGGCGATCGGTGGCAAGCCTGCCGGCACAATGTCCCAGTACGTAAAGCTTGCGAGCATAAGCGAAGCATCCGGCGACGAAGCGCCGAATCAAATGGTTCAGGCTGTCGTCTCTGATTTTACAAAAATCATTGCCGAAATGAAGGAAGGTATGGAGGTTGCCGAGAAGGCCGGGGACGAAGGGACTTCCGACATTCTGTTAGGACTCTGTACCAGCTTGGAAAAACATGTGTGGATGCTGAATGCTTATTTGAAATAACACTGCTCTGTTTTTCGCAGCACAAATAAGCTTCATCCCGGGACGCTGCTGTTTGCCCAGGCAGGGGGGAGTTGGGCTCTATCAGCTCATTCCCCTTGCTTGCTAACAGCTTGCGTTCGTCAGGATGCAGCTTTTTTTGCGTCTTCTTTTGCAGACTTACTGCTTCGCCACGATGATGGTCATGCTGTCTCCGGCATGGATTCGACCTTCCCGCTCAACTGAACAGACAATTCCGCGCGATTTTTTTGCAGCGGCAACGAATTTTGCCGCTACCCCCAGTTGATTGAGCTTGGCCTCGATTTCCTTGCCAGGACCGATGCAGGGCAGATTCTCCCCCTCACAAATCAACCCCGTGCCGTCGGGAAAGAGCAACCGGGCTCCTTGCGGCAATTGGGTCAAATCATCGTAACCACTCACCAGCAGATTCGCTCCCAACCACTCCGGCCTGATTTCCGCAACCCCCAGCCGCTCGGCAATCCGCTGACACTCCTCTTTGGAGACGATGCTGATTTGCCGCCTGTTTGCGATCAACTGCCCGCAGGGATAAATATTTTGTCGGGAGTCGGCAGGCCGCAGCAAACCGAAGTGGCGGTCGCCTGGAATCCCTCCCAGTTCTACTGTGATCTCCGGCAGCGGACGGGTGACAAAGCTCTCCGGCTCATCTGCCAGCATGACCGTTTCAACATATGCGTGGAATTTGGGCACGATCCAAAATACCTCCTTGTTTTGCGATCTCCTGCATCGCCTAGGTAAACTATATAAGATGTTGCCGTCTGTGTAACGCTTTGAATGGTCACGATCGCAGCCCTGTTTTCAAACTGCGCAATAATCACATGCTTTCATCCAGTTCCTCGATTTTCTCTCCCAGTCTGATTAACTGTTCGTTGATCAGCTGCGATTGCTCCGCCGATAAACCGTGTTTTGAAAGAGCCAGCTTTAACCCTTCCAGATTCAACTCCAAGGCTTTGAGATACCCCTGCAATTCCGCATCGGACAGTGCCAAGGCGCTGCTGTCCGCGTGTTTGTCAATAGTAAACTCGTTTTCTTCAATGGTCACCGTTTCTCCCCGGCTCGGTACATAAGCTGACCAGCCGAGCGTTTCCCGGATGGTTCCGGCAAAATCATTGGCTGCTGCCTCTTCTCCATGCACGACAAACACTTGCTTCGGGGGATTCGTGAAGCCTTGGAGCCAGGCAAGCAGCTGCTCTTTGTCTGCATGGGCAGAAAATGCGGACAGATCATGAATTTTCGCTCCTACCCGTATATTCTGTCCCATGATGCGAACGAATCTCGATCCATTTAACAGCTTCCTGCCCATGCTCCCCTCTGCCTGAAATCCGACAAAGACTACATGATTGTTCTTTTTCCACAGCTGGTGCTTCAAGTGGTGCAGAATTCTGCCGGCATCAGCCATTCCACTCGCCGAGATGATCATGGCGAAACCATTCAGCAAATTCAGTTTTTGCGACTCCTCCTGTGTCCGCACGAATTTCAAATTTTCAAACGCCAGCGGATTATCCCCCTGATTGATCAGGGCAAACATGTCTTCGTCAAAGTATTCAGGATTGGCTTGAAATACCTCAGTGGCGGCGATGGCCAGCGGACTGTCGACATAGACGGGTAAATCTCGAATCTGCTCCCGCTTGAGCAGTTTGTTCAGTTGAAACAACAGCTCCTGTGTGCGGCCAACGGCGAAGGCAGGTATGACGATTACCCCGTTGTCCTCCTTGGCTTCACGAATCACCTCGAGAAGCTGGTTTGACCGTTCCTCCTGTCTCGGATGCAGCCGGTTGCCGTACGTAGACTCGACGAACAGATAGTCCGCTTCCCCGATTCGTTCCGGATCACGGATGATCGCCTGGCCAGCCGACCCAATATCGCCGGAAAACACGACCTTCACACGCTTGCCGTCCTCGTTCACCCACATTTCAATGATGGCAGAGCCGAGGATGTGGCCAGCGTCCTTCATCCGTATGGTTATCGCCGGGGTAATCTCCACCTTCTGATCGTACGGGATGGAGCTGAAGTGAGGCAGTACGGCAAAGGCATCCTCTTGGGTATAAAGCGGTTTGACCAGGGTACGGCGCTGTCTGGATTTTTTTTTGTTCTTCCATTCCGCTTCAATCTCATGAATGTGCCCGCTGTCCGGCAGCATAATCGAGCACAGATCGCTGGTACCTTTCGTCGCGATAATCTTGCCTCTAAAACCGTCTCGCTTTAACTTCGGCAGCAATCCCGAGTGGTCAATATGAGCGTGGGTCAAAAGCACATGGGAAATTTCCCCGGGAGCGAATGTCCACGGTTGGTGGTTTAGCTCCTCCAACTGTTTTGATCCTTGGAACATACCGCAGTCAACGAGTATTTTTTCTTTTTCCAACTCAATCAAATAGCAGGAACCGGTAACGGTTTTGGCACCGCCGACAAAAGTGATTTTCACTGTGTACACTTCCTCCATGATTAGCCGTGAATGGACGTTTGCGTTATTTTACAAGCAAACCCGATGCAGCTCATAGCTGTATTCCTTCAACAGCCTGTGATAGATGTTGAATCCAGTATATAATTTTTTCTGTCATCTGTAACTCGGGGAGTCCCCTGGTTTCACGCAGCTGTTTCCCTGATTTTACTTTCCGGTTAGAAAACTTGGCTACGCCAAGCCTTTTGGCGTAGCTTTCGTTGCACTTATGTCGATAAGAATTTTTATAAATTCTTATCGACCAAAAAAAGCTGTCCCGCGTCGTTCTGACGGGAACAGCTTTTTGCTTATGAACAGCCTACTTCACGCGCAATGACACTGCGCAATATCTCTGATGTCCCTTCACCGATTTCCAGCAATCTGGCATCGCGGAAAAACCGTTCGACCTGATATTCGCGCATGTAGCCGTAGCCGCCGTGTATCTGGATCGCTTGATGCGTCGCCGCCATGGCGATTTCCGAGGCGTACAGTTTGGCCATCGCCGCTTCTTTGGTGAATTTGCGGCCTTGATCTTTTAACCAAGCCGCTTTCAAGACCATCGTCCGGGCAAGCTCGATTTGCATGGCGATATCCGCAAGCTTGAACTGAATCGCTTGAAATTTGGAGATCGACTGGCCAAACGCAATTCGCTGCCGGGCATACGCCAAGGCTCGATCGTAGGCTGCCTGGGCAATCCCGACGGCCATTGCGCCGATTCCGATCCGGCCGCCGTCGAGCGTAATGAGGAACTGCTTAAAGCCTTCGCCCATTTTGCCCAGCACGTTCTCATCGGGGACGACGACGTCTTCCAGCACCAGCTCCGTCGTATTCGAGCTGTGTAGCCCGAGCTTTTCGTAATTGTCGATCACTGTGAATCCAGGCGCGTCAGTCGGAACGATAAACGCGGTAATGCCACGCGATCCCTGCTCTTTATCGGTTACGGCTGTCAGGGCGAGAAATTTCGCATACGAGGCGTTCGTGATGAAGCACTTCGAACCGTTGATGCGCCAATCGTCTCCTTCCCTGACTGCTGTTGTCCGCGTGCCGCCCGCATCCGAGCCTGCACTCGGCTCGGTCAAGCCAAAAGCTCCCAGACTTTCTCCGGAGCAGATCCGCGACAGGTATGTGAGCTTTTGCTGTTCCGTACCGAACAGCGCCAGTGGTGCGCCGCCCAGGGAAATGTGCGCCGAGTACGTAATACCAGTGGAGCCACATGCACGGCTCAGCTCTTCGACGACGAGAGCAAAGCTGATCGTATCTGCACCTCCGCCGCCATACTCCTCCGGGAATGGCAGTCCGAGGATATCCAGTTCGGCCAATTGCGCGAAAATCTCCTTGGGGAATTGTTTCGTCTTGTCCCGCTCATCAGCCCCCGGTGCGACTACTTCATCTGCGAACTCCTTGATCATTTTTTTAATCATCAGCTGTTCCTGTGTCAGATCAAAATGCATTGCTGTAACACTCCTCTCCAAATGTAAGCGCTATCTTTCTTTGCCAATCCGGCGATTCCCATCGTTCTTTCTGGCAGACTGGTCCGTGTATCCGCCGAAAAGACGTGTTGATGATTTCGCTCCGTCAAACTGACTGAGCGTTTGCTCAGAATCGTGATAATATTATTATACACAATTTTTGCAATCATTGTGCAGAAATCTGTAAAAAAAAACGATCATTCCTGATCGTTTTTCCCATCCTACAAGCGAAACCAGCTGAACCAGTAGCGGCGTGTAAAGAAAAACAGTGCCGAACAGATGAACACCTTGAGAAACAGCAGCAATTGGATTACTTCCTGTCTGGCTTGCGGAATGTACAGGGATTGAATCTCCGGCCCAAACAGGAACAGGATTCCGCAGATGCTTAATGCTCCTGCCAGACGTTGATTTCGCTGATGCAAAAGAAAACCGATGCCGGTCATCAAGATCGCAAACGGGACCCAGTACAGCTCGGCCATCCACCAGCCGTAATCGAGGCTGACCCGCTCGATCGTGCCGTAGCCATACAGAATCCCCAATCCGATAAAACCGCAATAGACCAAGTAAAGGAAACGAAAAATTGCGCCATTTACGCACCAGAACAGGCAGATGACGGCGAGATAGAGCAGGACGGCAGACCGGTTGAACTGGAATTTGTCGATGATGCTCAGTCCTCCAAAAATAAGCAGCAAAAAACAGAGGGCTAATGTCACATGGGTAGCGGCAGGTGCAAAGCGTTTGCACAAAAACGAAAGCAAATAAAAAAAGAGGGAGATAAAGGAAAAAATGGTAATTTGCATTGCATTGCTAAAATCGTTAAAATGAAAAGCAAGCAAGATCAATCCCGCGATTGTCACGGCACCGATAAACCAGGCGATGATCATTTTCCAGGAAACAGAAGCCTGGCTGCCATAGCGCTTTTCCGGTTTGTTGCCCAGGCCAGCGCTTGCTTCATCGGCTGCCCGTTCGCCTGCTGTATACAAATTGAGCAAAAATACGCAGTAATGCTCAGGCAGCAAGTGATTTTTGCGCCACGTCTCAATTTCTTTGACGATGATTTTTTTCCGTTGTTCGTCCATTCCTTCACCTCCATGCTTCAACGATCTGTCTTTTTCTTTGGTGAAGAAACCAGACTGACCGTAGGCGCCGATGTTTTTCGCAAAAAGAAAAGCCTACGTGTGGATGTAGTCTTTACGTAGGCTGGCATCTATAACATATATCGGTTATTCGAGAAAATCTTTTAAGCGTTTGCTGCGGCTAGGGTGACGCAACTTGCGCAAAGCCTTTGCTTCGATTTGTCGAATCCGCTCACGTGTTACACCAAATACTTTGCCTACTTCTTCAAGTGTACGCGTCCGGCCGTCATCGAGGCCAAAGCGCAGGCGAAGTACGTTTTCTTCCCGGTCAGTCAACGTGTCCAGCACGTCTTCCAGCTGTTCTTTCAGCAGTTCGTATGCGGCTGCATCTGATGGCGCCAGGGCATCCTGATCTTCAATAAAATCGCCCAGATGCGAATCGTCCTCTTCACCGATCGGCGTCTCCAGCGAGACGGGCTCCTGGGCGATCTTCATGATTTCACGAACTTTTTCCGGTGTTAAATCCATTTTTTCGGCGATCTCTTCAGGCATCGGCTCTCTGCCGAGCTCCTGCAGCAGTTGCCGGGAAACCCGAATCAGCTTGTTGATCGTCTCGACCATGTGTACCGGAATCCGGATCGTACGCGCTTGGTCGGCGATCGCCCGGGTTATGGCCTGGCGAATCCACCACGTCGCATAGGTACTGAATTTGAAGCCTTTGCGGTAATCGAATTTCTCTACAGCTTTGATCAAGCCCATGTTGCCTTCCTGAATCAGGTCGAGGAAGAGCATTCCCCGTCCGACGTACCGTTTGGCAATGCTGACGACAAGGCGAAGGTTCGCTTCCGCGAGGCGTCGTTTGGCTTCCTCGTCACCCTGCTCGATCCGATTTGCCAATTTTATTTCTTCTTCTGCCGAAAGCAGAGGAACCCGACCGATTTCTTTCAAATACATCCGGACCGGATCATTGATTTTAATTCCCGGTGGAACGGAGAGATCATCGAAGTCAAACTCCTCGTTGTCCTCGTCTTTGATCATCATTTCATCGCCATCTTCTTCGGTTTCGTTGGACACCTCAACACCTTGATCCCCAAGGAACTCGAAGAACTCGTCAATCTGATCAGAATCCTGCTCAAAGCCAGACAGTCGTTCCATAATCTCTTTATAGGTTAGTACACCACGTTTTTTACCTAATTCGATCAACTGCTCTTTCACTTGTTCAATGGACGTGGCTTCCATATCCGGAGTGATGTTTTGCTTGTTCATCTACTTTCCCTCCTTCCTCGGGAATGATAATGATCTACCCTTCCTTTAAAGCATTTTCTAATTCAGCAATCTTGATTCCCACGTGGGCTGCTTGAATTACAAGCTGCTTTCGGATATGTTCATCTTCTGCGGTAGAAGCTTGTAAGCTTAACAATCGCTGCTCTTCATGCAAACGCTCCAACTCCAGGCGTAGCGGGTAGTTATTCACTTGTCTGATGTAGTCGTCGACTTCCTGTTCAGAAACGTCCTCTTTGCACTCCATCATAGCCAATCCCGAGGCTAGTTGCTTTAAGTTTTCATCTTCAAGATAATGTATAAAATGTCCGGGATCTTCCGGATATCCCTCCGCGTAATATGCGAACAGGTAAGCGACGAGAGCATTGTGTTCATCCACATGCAAGTTGGCTTTGCACTCAACCCTGACCCTTTCGGTAATCTCCTGACTTTTCATCATGTAGTAAAGCAGCATTCGCTCCGCATTGTGGTACGCCGGAGCCAATGTCTTCGCGCCCGTAAATTTGCCATTATTTATACTATTATTCCATACTGGCTCTACTTTATCCCTTTGCCGATTTATTTTTTGTTGCTTGTACACTTTCCGTGCGTCAGCTTTTACAGCATCCAGCGAGGTGGCAACCTCTTCGGCTAATTGGCGTTCATACAAATCGCGCTCCACCGCACTCTCCAGCTCGGAGATGACGACCAGCGCATCGTGTATAAATTTGCTTTGTTCGGCTTCATCATGTAGTACGTATTTGGAGCGCAAATGTTTCAAACGAAATGCTGTGACTGGCATTGCTTGCAGAATAACCTGTTGTGTGAAAGCTTCCGGGCCATGCCGCTTGATAAAGTCGTCCGGGTCGCTTCCCTGTGGTAGTGGTGCAATCCGCACAGTACATCCAGCTCGCTTCAAATGTTCGATCGCTTTGGCCGTTGCCTCCTGACCGGCGGCATCTCCGTCGTAGCAGAGGATGACCTGCTCGGCATTTCTGCGAATCATTTGCGCTTGCTGTTCCGTGAGTGCGGTGCCTAGAGTGGCGATGCCAGTCGTAATGCCGGCCTGCCAAGCGGAAATGACATCCATATACCCTTCAAACAGAATCGCCTGGTTTTTCTTGCGGATCTGTTTTCGCGAGCGATGGAGATTGAAGATTGTCTTGCTTTTGTTAAACAGAACGGTCTCCGGGCTGTTTAAGTATTTCGGCTGGGATTGGTCGAGGGCTCTTCCGCCAAAGCCAATCACCTCACCCTGCGTGTCGTGAATCGGAAACATCACCCTTCCCCGAAATCGGTCAAAGATACGCTGAGCCTGCTCGCCTTGAGCCAATAAACCGGCTTCCACCATCTGTGCCGGGGAAAACCCGCGTTTGCGTAAAAACTCAGTCGTAAATTCCCATGACTCAGGTGCAAACCCGATCTGAAACGCGTCGATTACCTGTCTTGTGAGGCCGCGCTGTTCCAAATAGCGAAGAGCATTCATCCCGTATGGCGTAGAAGTAAGGACATGATGGTATAGTTTCGCCACGAGACGATGCGCTTCATACATGATCGGCTTGACATCGTTTTTTTCTGTAGATGCGTGTTCCTGTTCGTGCGGGATGGCCAGTCCGGCTCGATCGGCAAGCTTGCGCAGCGCCTCCGGGAAGGTTAGCTGCTCGGCCTGCATGACGAAGGAAAAGACGTCCCCACCGGCACCACAGCCAAAACAATGAAAGAATTGACGTTCAGCATTAACGTTAAAAGAGGGGGTTTTCTCTGAATGAAACGGGCACAGTCCGAGTAGAGCACGGCCGCTTTTCTTCAGTTGAACGTATTCCCCCACAATGTCAACAATATCGATCGCTGAACGAACCTGATTCACAAAATCGTCTGAAGCAGGAATCGCCATGTCGCTTCACCTTTTTTCGTTGTGCAAGGTTTCTTACAACGAGGTTATTTATTTCGTCAAAATTCGTCAATATCCTGCTAAACTTTCCTTTCTTTTTTTTATTCCCTAAATAAGTTCGAGTTACATGCGGTACTTGTCATTTTTTCTGCCGGTAATAGGGAAAGCGGGTCATGACCGCTTGGTCTGATTCCGCTTGATTATTTCCAAAATAATGTTGGCTGTTTCCTCTACAGCCTTTTTCGACACGTCGATGACCGGGCAACCGATGCGCTCGATAATTTTGCGCGAGTACTCCAGTTCATAGCTGATCCGGTCAAGGTTGGCGTAATTGGCTTGCGCCGTCAACCCAAGCGCCTTGAGACGCTCGGTACGGATTTCGTTGAGCTGTTCCGGGTTGATGACAAGGCCGATGCAGCGCTCCTTGGGAAGCTGAAACAGCTCTTCCGGCGGCTCCACTTCCGGGACGATCGGCACATTCGCTACCTTGAGCCGCTTGTTGGCCAGATACATCGAAAGCGGCGTTTTCGACGTCCGCGAGACACCGATCAGGACTACGTCTGCCCGCAGCAGTCCACGCGGATCGCGGCCATCGTCGTACTTGACGGCGAACTCAATCGCATCCACTTTGCGGAAGTACTCTTCATCCAGTCGCCGGACGAGGCCGGGCTTGCCGGTCGGCGGCACCTGCAGCACATCCTGCAGGGTCGACAACAGCGGTCCCATAATATCGATGATCGGAATCTCCGCCTGTGCCGCCTGTTCTACAATGTACGCCTTCAACTCGGGGATGACGATTGTAAAGACGATCATCGCCTTGAGCTCCTTGGCCGAGGCGATCACCTCGTCGATCGAATGCGTGTCCTCGATATAGGGGTACTTCTGTATGTCAATCAGATTGGAATCAAACTGGCTGACGACCGCTCGCACAACCAGTTCAGCAGTCTCGCCGATCGAATCGGATACGACGTAGATTAATTGTCCCTGTTGATTATTCTGCATTGTTTCTCCTCCTAAACTAAGGGCTCTGAACCCAGTTCGACAAAAGCACGGGCAATGGTTGTCTTCGTCACACGCCCGAGCAGCTCCATCAGTTTCGGATCCTCTTCACTCGGACGGATCACGGGAAGCGAATCAATCTGGAAGTCAATCAGCTTCTTGGCAGCTACGAACAAGCTGTCTTCCGGGGTACAGGTCACAATATTCGGCATCCGTGTCATGATGATACTGACCGGCATGCCTTCCAGTGCTTTGTTTCCCAGAGACGCCCGCAGCATGTCTTTTCGCGAAACAACGCCTGCCAGATGCCCTTTCTGGTTCACGACGTAAAGGGTCCCTACATCTTCAAGGAAGAGAGTAACAATCGCATCGTACACGGAGGCAGACTCCTGGACAACAATGGGAACAGCTTTATATTCATTGACCAGCATTTTGTGCAGTCGCTCACTAATGACAGAGCTTGCCGGTTTCCCGGCATAAAAATAACCGACGCGAGGTCTTGCGTCGAGGTAACCGGACATAGTCAAAATCGACAAGTCCGGACGCAGGGTGGCACGCGTCAGATTGAGGCGTTCAGCGATATGCTCCCCTGTAATCGGCCCATCGTCTTTGACGATTTGTAAAATTAGTTCCTGGCGTTTTGTTAGTTCGATGACGGATCACCACCGATTCATTCACTTTACTATCCCTAGTATTACTCTATTTCTTGAAAATCTCCTTCTTCTTTCGCGGAAAATTATATCGCCCCCGCAAATCGGAGGCGATATAATGGCATTTTTAGGAAAAAACGAGTTTGGAAAAATCGGCAAACTGGTAAATCAGCTTGGACAAGGCAGCCAAAAGTCCCAGACGATTGTTTCTCACTTGCTCGTCGTCAACCATAACCATCGTGTTGTCAAAAAACGCTTTAATCGGTTCCTGCAGCTCGCTTTGCGCGGCGAGAACGGCTGTCCAATCGCCTGCTTCCTTCGCCTGCTTCACCTTATCTGTTGCAGCCAGATACGCCTGATACAGCCCCGTTTCCACCGCTTCGGTGAAAAGCGCTGGGTCGATCCGGTCAGAGCCTGCTTTCTGGGCCAGGTTGTTGACGCGGTTAAACTGCTCGACCGTCGGCTTGAAGTCCTCGCTGCGCAGGACATCCATCAGTGCTTTTGCTCGCGCCAGCACGTCCGGAATGACTGCGATGTCAGTGGCGAGCACGGCATCGATCACGTCGTAGCGAACCTGCTCTTCCTGAAGCAGGTTTTTCAGACGCAATGTAAAGAATTCGTGCAAGTCTTGAACGACTTCCGCTGCCTCCCGCTTGCTGACGCCCTGCTCCTGATACGCGGCAAGTGCCAGCTCGAACAGGGACGTGAGCGACAGTGTCCAGCCGCGGGCGACGAGGATGCTGACGATCCCTGCTGCCAGTCGGCGCAAACCGTACGGGTCCTGCGAGCCTGTCGGAATAATCCCGATGGCGAAGCAACCGACAATCGTATCCAGCTTGTCGGCAATGCTGACGACAGCTGCTTCTGCGGATGCGGGCAGTGCGTCGCCGGCGAAGCGTGGCAGGTAGTGTTCACGAATCGCTGCGGCTACGGCCGGCTGCTCGCCAGCTTTGGCCGCGTAATCGGCGCCCATCAAGCCTTGCAGCTCCGGAAACTCGTTCACCATGTTGGTGACGAGGTCAAACTTGGCGATGGCGGCAATTCGCTCGACGACGGATTCCTCTACGCTTGTTGCAGCCTGTACCGCGCTGCTGATGGCAGCTGCGTTGCGTTTGATCCGGCGGACTTTGTCGCCGATCGTGCCCAGTTCTTCGTGGAAGACGATCGTCTCGAGTTTTTTCAGGCAGTCATCAATCGCCAGCTTTTGGTCCTCTTCATAGAAGAAGCGGGCGTCTGCCAGGCGGGCGCGCAGCACTTTTTCGTTGCCTTTGGCTACGTTGGCCAGCGAGCGGCTGTCGCCGTTGCGGACGGTGACGAAGTGCGCCAGCAAATCGCCATTCGGGCTCTCGACAGGGAAGTAGCGCTGATGTTCGCGCATGGACGTCACCAACACTTCCCGCGGAATTTGCAAAAAGTCTTGCTCGAATGAACCGAACAGCACGGTCGGGTATTCGATCAGATGGACGACTTCATCGAGCAGGTCTCGATCGATCGGAATCACCCAGCCATGCTCTTGCTCCAGTTGCTTGATTTGATCGAGGATGCGTCGTTCGCGCTCCTGCGGATTGACCAGCACGTACTGATCTTGCAGCAATTGCACGTAGTCAGCCGGCGTGTCAATCGTCACCGTGTCCCCGAGGAAGCGGTGGCCGCGGCTTTGCCGTCCTGTCTTGACACCCTCGATCTCGAAATTTATCAATTCCGCACCGAACAGGGCTACCAGCCAGCGGATCGGGCGGACAAAGCGCAGTTCATGAGCGCCCCAGCGCATGTTTTTCGGAAACGTCATGCTCGTAATTACATCGCGCATCGCCGGGAGGATGTCACTCGTTGCCTTGCCCTGCTCGCTTTTATGCGCGTAGACGTATTCGACACCGTTAAGCTCTTTGAAATAGAGCGCATCCGGTTCGACGCCGTTGCTTCTGGCAAAGCCGAGGGCGGCCTTGGTCCAGCTGCCCGCTTCGTCCTGGGCAATTTTTCGTGCCGGGCCTTTCGCTTCTTCATTGCGATCTGCCTGCCGCTCGCTTACCCCAGTCAAATGAATCGCCAGGCGGCGCGGCGTTTCGTAGGAGTGAATGCCGTCGTAGCTGATCCGTTCTGTCTGCAGCCATTTTTCCAGCTTTTCCTGCAGTTGCGCTATCGCTTGGGCGACGAACCGGGCGGGCATTTCTTCTGTACCGATTTCCAGCAAAATATCGCGTTTACTCACTGATTTTCTCCCCTTTCGCAAGCATCGGGAAGCCAAGCCGTTCCCGCTCGGCATAGTACGTTGCCGCTACTTCACGGGCCAGGTTGCGCACGCGGGCGATGTAGCCTGTCCGCTCCGTGACGCTGATCGCTCCTCTGGCGTCGAGCAGGTTAAACGTGTGCGAGCACTTCAGCACGTAGTCATAGGCCGGGAAGACGAGATGCTCGGCCATGATCCGGCGCGCTTCGGCTTCGTATGTGTTGAACAGCTGAAAGAGCATCTCGGTGTCGGACAGTTCAAAGGTGTATTTGGAATGCTCGTACTCGGCTTGGTGGAATACATCGCCATATGTGTAGCCGTCGACCCATTCGAGGTCAAAGACGTTTTCTTTCTCCTGAATGTAGGAAGCCAGCCGTTCCAACCCGTAGGTCAGCTCTACAGAGACAGGCTTGCATTCGATGCCGCCGACCTGCTGGAAGTAGGTGAACTGCGTCACTTCCATCCCGTCCAGCCAAACCTCCCAGCCAAGTCCCCATGCGCCGAGCCCGGGATGCTCCCAGTTGTCCTCGACAAACCGGATGTCGTGATCGAGCGGTTCGATGCCCAGTTCGCGCAGGCTGTCCAGATAGATTTCCTGAATGTTGTCCGGCGACGGCTTCATGATCACCTGGAACTGGTGATGCTGGTACAGACGGTTCGGGTTTTCGCCGTAACGGCCGTCTGCCGGGCGGCGCGACGGCTCGACGTAGGCGACATTCCACGGCTCCGGGCCGATGCTACGCAAAAACGTCATCGGGTTGAGCGTACCTGCTCCTTTTTCTACGTCATACGGTTGGACGACAATGCAGTTTTGCTTCGCCCAAAAGTTTTGCAATGTCAAAATAATGTCTTGAAAGCTGCGTTTCATTCCACACCCACCTCCTGAAATAAAAACCTCCCGCCTCTACACTGCCACTTGTGACAGTGTAGGGACGAGAGGATCTCCCGCGGTTCCACCCTACTTGATGTGATCGCTGCACAATCACATCCGCTTGGTCGTTTGATGCTCCGGAACGCCGTTTCATTGACATACCGATCAGGCTCCCACCCTTCCTGACTCGCTATACGGATAGAGGTCAATTACTATCTTTCCTTCGCTGCATCACATATTTACGTAATGACTATCTTAGCGAAAATGAAGCGCGTTGTCAAGGCAGGCTCCCGCCCATCCACTACTCTGCTACCGTCACCCTGATGCTGAGTGTTTTTCCTTTGTATGTCGCTTCAATTGTCGCTGTGCCAGGCGCAACTGCGGTGATGGTTCCGCCCTTCACAACAGTTACATGGTCATCGCTCGTCGACCACTCTGCTTGATCGGTCACGTCTGTTTTGCTGCCGTCCTTGTAGTATGCCGTCACTTTGACTTTCCGCGATTGATCTGCTTTCAAATTCACTGTTCGACTGCTCGCCGAGATGCGCTTCAGTTCCTTTGCCTCCGTCACCTCTACGCTGATCTCCGCCTGCATGCCGCCATAGGATGCGCGAATCGTCGTCGTGCCTGCTGCGAGCGCAGTGATCATGCCGTCTTCTACACGGACAATGTCCGGATCATCGGAAGTCCATTCAGCAATTTCGGTTACATCTACTGTCGACTTGTCGGAGAGCCTCGCGGTTGCCGCAATCGAACTGCTTTCCCCGCCTTCAAGCACGACTTGATCTGGCGAGAGGCTCAGTTCCTTCATGTCAGCTTTTGATACGGTCACTGCGATTTCTGCCGTTTGTTTCCCGTAGCTTACAGTAATGACCGCCTCGCCTAGCTTATTGCCTGCCCGAATGATTCCTGGCTTGACTGAGGCGATTGCGCGGGAGCTGATTTTGTAAATAGTCTTTTCGTCATCGGTTATATCAGCTTGACTTCCGTCTGAATAAACCGCATAGATGCTGAATGCTGCCGATTTTCTCGGTTTGAGCAGGATGCCTTTCGGCGAGGCTTGCAGTTTTTCCAATTTTACCTCTTCTTCAACTGTCACTGTGCAAGTGGCAGTCCTGTTTCCGTCCAGCGTTGTTACTGTAATGGCTGCCTCGCCTGCAGCTATCGGCGTTACGAGGCCTTTCTGGTCGACCGTTGCTACCGCCTCGTCGCTGCTGCTCCACATCACCTCTTGGTTGCTGGCGTAGGCTGGGGTAATAGCTGCGCGCAGGGTGGCGTTGGCACCTCCCTCACGCAATGTAAGCACTTGGTTGTCGAGGCTGATGCTTTCTACGGGATAGTATACAGGTGGAATAGTCGGCGAGGCAAACGTGATTTGTACACTTCCTCCCAAGATTACCCCGTCCGTATCATCCGTTGCTGAATAGGTGACTTTTTCTGCTTTGCGATTCGTCACTGTAAAGGTCACCCGACCGTCGGTATCCGAAGGGCCGCTTGCAGCAGATATCACCGAGCTGCCTTTGTCGGCGGCAAGGCTGACGTGATGTCCCACGACTGGATTGCGGTTCGCGTCCAGCAAGGTTGCCGTTATGGTTGCCTGGCTGCTGCCGTTGGCAACTACACGCGTTGTATTGCTTGTCAGCGAAGAGCGGGTTGCGTCCGTGGTCGGCATCTCAGGCAGTGTGACAGCTTCCGACGGCTGCGACGGAGCGGAATAGCCGTTGGCATTGCGCGCCTCGACCGTGAACGTA
>CAMIVR010000088.1 GCA_946402065.1 uncultured Brevibacillus sp.
GGATAAAGCAACACGCCAGCAGTCGAGCTGTATGACGTCCGGGCGTTTTTCCCCAATGGCACAGGAGAGCTGAAAGACATTCTCGAGGGGATCAACTGGGCGATTGAGAACGGCATGCATATCATCAATATGAGCTTCGGTACGAAAGAAGATTCACCGGCACTCAGTCACGCTGTAAAGGCGGCTGCCAAGGCGAAAATCGTGATGGTCGCTTCCGTCGGAAACAACGGCGGGCCAATCGAATACCCCGCCGCCTACAAGGAAGTGATCGCGGTAGGCGCGGTTGACGAGAAGGAACGCCTCGCTGAATTCAGCTCGCGCGGCCCGAAAATGGATGTCGTGGCACCGGGCGTTGGGATTCGCTCGACCTGGCTGGAGAAGAAGTACCGGGTATTAAGCGGGACCTCGATGGCGGCTGCACACATTAGCGGGCTGTATGCACTGATGCTCGGATCAAACGAGCGTGCTGTCAAGCAGACCTACCGGGCGAAGCAGCTGGCGGCAAAGGCATTGCTTGAGAGCCAGGACCAGGAGAATCGCCCCGAAGGAGTGAAAGCACAGTAACGGAAATGCCTACAAACATCGCATACGGGTTTTACGCGGAAGCCGACAGTGGGGTTACAGCGATCTCTCTGGCGGTTTTTTCATTTGGCTGAACAAAAGTTGAGTCAGGCGACTGCATCGCAACAAAGGGCAAGATTTGATACAATGAAAAAGTCAAAATCGGACGCGAACGAGGAGGATTACCAGATGTTGCGAATATTGGTGACAAATGACGACGGGATCAAAGCATTAGGGATTCGTCTGCTGGTGGAGGCGTTGCTGCCTCTGGAGGATGTGGAGATTTTTGTTTCTGCTCCGCGCGAAGAGAAGAGCGGAGTCGGCCATGGCGTCACCTATCGCGAGGCGCTGGCACCGCAGGAGGACGATTTCTACGGACTGCCGGTCAAAGCGTGGTCGGTCAACGGTAATCCGGCAGACTGCGTCAAGGCAGCCTACCACCTTCTCTTTGACCAGCAAAAAAAGCCGGACGTTGTCTTCTCTGGCATAAACGTTGGAAACAATTTGGGCAAAGACGTTTACTATTCGGGGACTTGCAGTGCCGCCAGGGAAGGTGTCATTCTCGGGATGCCGGCAGTCGCGCTGTCCTACGACAATTACTTTCATCCCGACAATTTTGGCCAGGCAAAAGAGATGCTGCAGCCGTTGCTGTCCGATTTCTCCGCGAAGGCGAGAAGTGGGGAGTTGGCGAAGGAAGTCTTTTGGAACGTCAACATACCTCATGTGAGCACGACCGAGCTGAAAGGAGTGACTCCTGCTTCCCTGTCCATGTACCATTACGAGGATAAGTATCACCTGGAGGCAGAGGGCTACTGGCTGCGCCGCGAGTACTTTGAGGAGGCCAACCATCTCGAGGATGAGGATTACCCGTTGCTCAAGGCGGGCTACATCACGATCACACCTATACATATCGATTCAACGGACCGGAAGCTGCTCGCCGATATGGCGGCATGGCCATTAATGAGCCGACGGGATAGCGAAGGGGGGTAGGCAGCATGACAGAGCTTCGCCCCGAGCGAGTGCCTGACCCCACGCTGCCGTCGCTGTCACAGATGACATTGGGAGAAGTGCTGGACCCTCGCGTTTTTACTGATTTGTACCGCTTGGTCAGAGATGAGGGCTTGCCGTATTTTGCCCGGCTGGACAGCCGGGATGAAGTGGAGCTGTATCTCGTCTTTGAGAGCATCGACGCTTTTACTGCTGCCGCCCGTGATGCAGCAACGATTGAATTCAAGACGTATCGGCAAAAATTGCTGGCGATCATCTGGACGATGGACGATCCGCATAATCCGCTTGGCTTTCCCTTGGCGTTTGAGATCGACAAAAGCGAAGATCGCTACAAGGCATTGCGGCTGATTGAACAGCCGACAGTCACCATTCACTACCTCGTGTACGCCGATGAGCAGATTACGCATCTGTTTTCCGAGACGACCAGCTTTTCGGCCGAGGAAAAAGCCAGGGTCGAAGCCGATATCGTCCGGCTCTTTGCCGCGGATCCCGAGGTCCGGGTCGAGTCTGTTCCGGCCGCTTCCCTCTCCGATGAGGTCTTGCAAGAGCGTGGACACGCTTATGTGCTGTCGTATCAGGTGATTGTGCAAGACAAGGGGGCGGAAGCGGCACAAGATTATGTCATGAATGCGGTCAATCAGGCGAATCTGGTAATGCGGCGACATGCCCGCAGAGCCGTTCGGGAAGCCGATTATACCATTTGGGTGGCGGAGCAGGGGGATCAGCTTATTGTGTATGTGACGCCGCTCTTGACTGCCTTGTTCGCTGAAGGGGCTTCGGACTCGTCCGAGACGCCGGAGCCGCAAGCGATAACCGGCGTGAATGAAGCATCCAACCCGTTCGTCCATTTCCTGGCTGCCTTGCCGGAATGCGTCGCGGTAAAGGAAATCTCTCCGCTGGAGCAGGGGGCCTATCCGATCATGCGCTATGCTGACGGCACGCTGTATCACCTTGAATTGGACGAACAAACTACGAAGCGTTTGGCTTCGCTCGCCGTGCGGAGCGGACATGCGCCGAGAAACCCGTATGCCAACGGCTGACGGTGGAAGAATACTACTGTTGCACACATTGCTCTCCATCGCTCGGGGAGCTTTTCTTATCGGTTCGTATAAAGGAGGCAGAGCATGCGTCTGTTTGTCGCATTGGAAATCCCTGCAACCGTCACGACGACGATTGAGCAGGTGCAAAGGCAGCTCAAGCGTTCCATCCGGGCTGACCGCTGGCAGCCTGTCCACAACCTTCACCTGACGCTGCACTTTCTCGGTGAAGTGGAGGAAAGCAGCGTACCTCATCTCTGTGCCGATCTGGATATCGTCAGTCGGATCATTCCGCCCATCCAACTCAGTCTGGGCAGCTTTGGCATTTTTGGCCAGCCGCAAAAGCCGCGCGTCTTATGGCTGGGCATCGACGGCAATCGCCCGTCGCTTTCCCAGCTGCACTTGCTGCTGGGAAAGCGGTTCGATTTGCATGAGGGCGTGTCTTATGATCGGCGACCGTACAGCCCGCACATCACCTTAGCCCGCAATCCGCATGCGGACGTCCTGCCGCTTCCACTGCATGAGTGGCAGGACGCGATGGCTGCGCAAATCCAGACCGCCTCTTGGCAAGTGAAGCGGGTAGCGCTGTTTCGTTCCGAGCTGCGACCGGAGGGAGCCGTACACACCGTGATCCATGCCAGCGAGTTGAGCGGGACATGAGGAAGTTGCAAACATCCCGTCTTCAGCGTGTTGAAACTGTCATTCGATGAAAAAAGTTGCTGAGCTAAAGCGCAAAAACCAAGCAGTGGCTGAATAGACTGAAAAAAACAGGTTTTTCCCAGCAGACAAGAGGGTAAGCAGACTATACGAAATTAATTTGGGATGAAAGCGGAGTGAATTCAAATGAGTGAGTTTACTACCGGAATATTGTATCCGCGTAAGTACGAACCAAAAGTATTGCAAGCCCTGCCAAAAGCGAACCAGCCCTTTTTTCACAAGAATGTCAACAGCGAATGGAATGCCTTCTTTCTTGAGGACGAATGCATCGAGTTCGCAGACACACTGCAGTTTCTTCTGACGCTGTCCAGCCACTACGTTCCCCTGCTCTGGTTTCATGATGCGGAGGATAGCGGATGGGGCTTTCGATTGTTTGACGGCGGGTGTGAAGTGACCTCAGCTACGATCAGCTACTCGCTTGATATTGAGATAGCGGATTTCATATTTGGCAAACGGCATCCTGAAGTCTGTCATCCGGATGGATTGGCCGAAAACAGTGAGCTGCGGCAGGAATACGAGGACATTTTGGAGCAGGTCGTTCGTTCCGATTACTACAAACAGGAGGTGGGCAAAGGCGTATCGCGGTTTCGCCCGCAGTGTTTCGGGCGGTTCGTCTCGCACAAGCAAATCCAGCAGCTGCGCTCCTTGTTCGATCTGTATCTGCTGACGGAAATCGATGAGGACACAGGCGGATCGATGCTGTACGACTCGGTGGATTTGTTTAAAGAAATTTTGGGCATTGAAGAGATGGTCTGGGTCAATTACGAATACCTGTCCAGTGACAGCAGAGAATGAAAAAACGCGGGGCGTGATGCCCGCGTTTTACGTTTGCGCTGGCTTGGCGTTTTGCAAGGGAGAGAATGTCGCTTCGAGATCAAGCAGCAGGATCAGCCGACTGTCCACCCGGGCGATTCCGCTCAAGTACTTGCCGTCAATCCCCGCGATGATTGCCGGTGCCGGCTCGATTTCGCCCGCTCTGATGCGGACGACTTCGGACACGGCGTCCACGACGATGCCTACCTGCATGCCTTCCAAATGAATGTCGATGAACCGGCTGTCATCCGTAAGCGGGATCGGATCCAGACCAAACAGCCTTCTCAGGTTGATAATCGGCAGGATGGATCCGCGCAGGTCGATAATTCCTTCTACATACGGCGGTGACTTGGGAAAGCGGGTAAGCGGGAGCGGCTTGATGATCTCTTTGATCGCTTCAATGGGCAATCCGTAAGTTTCATTGCCCATTTTAAACAAAATGGATTGAAGAGAAGCCCCCGCCCCTTCCCAATCTGCAGCTTTTTGCTGTAAGCTCATGAACAATCCCTCCTTTGGTTTCCTTCACAGACGCATACGGGTAGCCTGTAAACGAACAGGCCACATGCGGTGTTGTCCATTCCAGCTCGCGCAGTACGTTCATTTTTACTACAGGTATGTACCCGCTTTGGGCGGGGAGAAAACATTTGCTTTTCCCCATCTGACGCTTACGAGGGAAAGGGAATGATCCCGATCGAAACAAGCACGACAAGTGCCAGACTGACGCCAAAACTGACAAAGACATTCCGCGTCAGCACCATCAGCAGCAGACACGCGGCGGAAGCCAGCAGAAACAGCGGCTGCCAAACAAAATGACGGTCGTCAAGGAACAGCGAAGGGAAAATAAGTCCGGCGAAAATGCCAAGCGGAATAAAGGTAAGGCCACTGTGCAAGCGGTTTGAAAAAAGGTGACTGGGCAAGCGGAGGAACGCGCGCCTGGTAATGTAGGTAACGGCTGCCATGCCAAGCAAGAGCAACAGGAAAGAGGCAGTGTTCATACCGATTTGACCTCCTGTGTGGAGTTCGCTTCCCGGGCGGTGTTTTCCTGCTTTTGCGGAAGAAAATAGCCGATGCCAAAAGCGACGATTCCCGCAGCCAGCAAATGCAAGCCGTTTGGCAAAATCATGCCCAACCATACCGCGATTGCCCCGCAGAACAGAAACGCCATGATGCGGGCAACGCTTTGCAACTGGTAGTAGGCAAGCGCGAGAAACATCGCCGTAAAGCTGAAGTTCAGCCCGAGTGCAGCCGGATCGGGCAGCCATTGCCCTGCGATCGTGCCGATCCAGGTGCCGAATGCCCAACTGAGGTAGAGGGACAGTCCTACAGCGAGGGCGTAGGTGGCATCGCTTTTGTGCTGGCGAAAGCGGTTCAGGGACAGGGCGTACTGCTCATCGACAAACAAAAAGGCGAGCACATTCACGTGCTTTTGGGAAAAGTCCTTGTAGTGGGGGGCCATAGAAAGACCCATAATCAAGTGGCGCGAATTGAGTAAAAACGTCGTCAGGATGATCGCCCATATCCCGGTATGCTCGGGAATCATCGAGATAGCGGTAAATTGGGATGCGCCGGCGAAGACGATCAGGGACATGGCGAGGCTTTGCCAGGAGGTCAGTCCCGCCTGGATCGACAGCATTCCGAATATTCCGCCGAATAAGATCAGGCTAATCGTCAGCGGCAAGGCATCGAGCAAGCCCTGGCGATATTCCGTTCGCCTGGAAACCGGTTGCTTCATACGAGTACGCTCCTTTCCGTGAGCAGCATTTCTTTTATCACGTTCATACCCTGCTGGATTTTGTCTGCGGTTTCGTGGGTAAAACACAGGCGCAGATAAGGCTGCACGGCATCGCGCAAAAGGAACATATCCCCTGAGGCAAAGGCTACGCCGCGGTTCAGACACGACTGCATCAAGGCTCTGGCGTCCATGTTGTCAGGAAGCGCTACCCAGTAGTAAAACCCGCCTGCGGGCTCTTCATACCGCACTCCGAATGGGTGCAGGGCAGCCAATTGCCTGTTCATGGCAGCGGATTGCTCCCGGTAGTGGCAGCGGACACTCTCCAGATGGGGCGGCAAGGCTCCGTCAGCGAGATAAGCGGCGAGCGCGTATTGGCTGACCGTATTGGTGCTGATCGAGAGCTCTTTCAGCCGTGTGCATAGCTGAACAAATGGCCGACTGGCTGCAATCCAGCCGATTCGCAAACCGGGAAACAGCACTTTGGAAAAGGTGTTCACGTAGATGACGATGCCGGATTGATCGAGCGATTTCAAAGCGGGTGGCGGCTCTGCGGCAAGGTGAAGATGGCGGTAAGCGTCGTCTTCGATAATTGGGATTTGATATTGCTCACTCAGGGTGACGAGCCGTTTTCTCCGCTCCAGCGAGAGCGTACAGCCTGTCGGATTGTGAAAGGTCGGGATCGTGTAGACGAACTTAGGCCGATAGCGGGCCAACACCCCTTCCAGAACGTCAATCCGCATGCCGTCGCGATCCAGCGGGATGGGAATGATGCGCAAGCCGAGTGACTGAAACAGCTGGAGTGAGCCGAAGTAGGTCGGCATCTCCAATGTAATCGCCTCGCCGGGTTTGGTCAGCAAACGCGTGATGTAGTAGAGTGCCTCTTGTGAACCGCTGGTGATGAGTACTTGCTCAGGGGAGTAAACCGATTCAGCTGCCATCCAGTGGACGACCCATTCCCGCAGAGGTTGATGTCCGCTGACGGGCGCGAAATAATACGCATCAGCCAGCTTGGCCGCCTGCTCGATGTAGCGGTGAATCGTGGAGTCGGTCCAGGTGTGCTTTCCCCCGTCTCCATGGGCAAAGTTGATCGCATTCGGGTTCGTTGCGGATATCGCGAGCAGCTCGGCCATATTGGACGGAGCGGTGCAGAGCGAGCCGACCGTGGCTACTTCCTGCCATTTCAGCTGCGGAAGACTGGAGACGGGCTGCAGAGGCAAGACATAGCGCCCGCTGCCCATCTTGCTGGCAATAAACCCGTCTGCTTGCAGCTCCTCGTAGGCGCGCACGATGGTGTTGCGGCTGACGCCCAACTGTTCGGCCAGCTTTCGTTCTGGCGGCACAGCGGAGCCAATTACCCATTCGCCGCTCAAAATCTGGTAGCGCAGTCGATTGTACACTTGGTAATAGATCGGTTTACGACCCATCGAATCGCCTCTTTTACACAATGGTACTGAGCTTAACTATACGGTCTCCCGGTAAAGAATTATAGAGCCAATTTTCACATAAAAAAAGCCAGCCTCGCCGACCAGCCAGGCCTAAACCGGATTACTTGACGTTTTCCAACACACTTTTGATATTCGCCGCCGAGTCTTGCGGGATACTCAGGTTGTAATACTTTCGCACAGCCTGATAGACAGCGTTCAGGTTTTGACTGCTTTTGTTTTTGCGATAAGCGGCGATTTCCTTGGCGAACTTCGGCTGGTGAATGAGATCGCGGCTCCAGTCCCAGACGCGGGGCTTGAGCGCATCCTTGCGCGCTTGGTCAAGCATTTGGGAAAATCGCGGAATCGAATACTCGGCGATTTTTCTGCTCGCATTTTGAAACTCGTCGGTATTCATGAGCGAGTAATTTGCGTCGTCATTAAAAGGTTTTCCGTTGACACTGACAAATTCCGGTACACGCACCGGAATCATGCCCGGCAATAGCTTTACCTGATAATACTCCCAGCCTGAGGGGGTCTTTTTTCCAGCAAGAATCAATGTGACAAACTGGATTAGGCGATCATAGGGATACTCTCCGCCGTAATTCATTGGCCCAGGCCCCATATTCAATGGTTCCGCCGGGTGTACATAGCCTTCTTTGTCCACGGCAAATCCCGGCAACCCCACTTCGACGGCCCACCGCACAGCGATATTCTCCGAGTCCTTCAGATCGATTCCGCCATGATAAGGCCGAACAGCCCCGAACATCCGGTACAGTACTGTCGCGACAAATTCCTTTGTAGCGACCCCGTCGTCAATCTCTTCTTCCTTGACGTATCCTGCGTCGATCAGCGGCTGCAGGCAAGCATTCATCTGGATTTGTGCCCTGGTTTCCCGCAGGTTTCGCCCCTCTTCTGTGAAGAACTGCGTTTGGGGAATGCGCCGGTCCAGGTCATCCAAATTGACATTGGCAGGATATTTTGGAGGGAAAATACCGATAAAATGATAGATGTTCCAGAGAAAGCCCTTTTTCGAAGTTTGGAATTTTAGGTTGTCGTCGTACGCTAGTTTGAAATGCGAACCTCCGCTGTCCATGTCTACCAAGTAATCCTCTTGCGTATAAGGCCGCTTTTTGGCCGGGATCTGCGGGTTAGCGATGGTGACCATTTGCACATTCAAAAACAAGTATTTTTCCGGGTTTGGCGGGAGTTTGTACGTGATGGAGCTGCCAGAAGCACTCGCAGCTGCGACATGTGGAAGCGGGGATGCAGCAAGGATGGCTGAGAAGCAAAGCGAACAACTCAGCACGCCATTCAGAATCATTTTACCATTCATTCGACAATCACCCTTTCGTTCGTCATGCACGTTAGACGCAAAAGAAACCAACGAAGTTTCGCTAAATGTACCATTATTTACAAATAGCGTAACCTACAGAAAGGGCCATCTGTCACGTTCCATGCGAATTTTGTGGTCGTTATGCGAACCATCAGAGCCGAGACGATTGTAGTGGCGTGTGAAGGACCAGTGCTGTGTGTCTAGCATCACTGGTCCTCTGGCAGATGGATCGTACGTTTTACAGCTTGTTCACATCTTCAAGCGATATTCCCTGTTCGACGGCAAACTCAAAATCGTCAATATCGTAAAATTGAACCGGCAGGAGATATTCCAGAATCCGGTCCTGCCATTCTTCCTGATCGGTCAAAAGCGGTGCTTTATACCGCATGGAGGCGAGCAGCAGCTCGGTTTCGATCGGGTCAAACAGCTCGCCCCACAGTTCGTTGTCCTCCGCTTTCACTACAGTCAGAGAGACGTTCTCCTGTGTGGGAAATGTGACTGTCGACCACGGTGCGATGAGCGATTTCTCCATTTTCTTGCTCGTAAACGGGTCGCGGAAAAATTGAATCATTTCACTGATCATCGAGCGTACGTGCTTTTCTTCATCGGGATCGAGCATAAACGGTTCCGGACTATGTAAAAATTCGTCCAACTCGCGAATTGTCGAAGCTGGAATCAAGTATTCTACCGGCTGGGACGGGTTCATCAGCTCTCCATAGATTGCCAGCATAACCGCCTCCAAGACGAATTGTTTAGACATTGAAAAACCCTCCTCGTCTCCATGATACAAAAATAGGGTGTTGACAACAACCCCAAACAGGTCTAGGATTAAGCCTAGATAATCGTATATGGTTCCTCCAAAGGGGAGTAGCTTTAACAGCAAAGTCGTCATGACAGGATGCACACCATCCTCGGCTTTGTTGGCGGCGGATAACGTTGTTAGCAAGACCTTTGCCTATGTTTTTGACGTAGGTAAAGGTCTTTTTTATTTGCTACATAGAGAGAGGGGAGAGATAAAATGTTTGGACCAGAGTTTTTTTCGGCCTTATTGCTCATTATTATGATCAACATTGTCCTCAGTGGAGACAATGCCGTTGTGATCGCCATCGCCAGCAGCAAGCTGGCACCTGCACAGCGGAAAAAAGCGATCCTGACCGGGACATTTTTGGCGATCATCGTCAGGATTATCGCGACAGTTGCCGCAGCATATTTGCTCAAGATTCCTTTTCTCTATTTGATCGGCGGCGTAATCCTTGCGTGGATTGCATACAAGCTGTTGATAGAAGAAGAGCACGACGCTGAAGTAGAGTCCAGCAGCAGTTTGATCGCGGCGGTGAAAACGATTGTCATCGCGGACATCATGATGGGTCTGGACAACGTCATCGCCATCGCCGGGGCAGCGGAAGGCAATATTCTGCTGATCGTTCTGGGGCTATTGATCAGCGTGCCGATCATGATCTGGGGCAGCCAGTTGATTCTCAAGCTGATGGAGCGGTTTCCGTGGATCGTCTATATCGGTTCGGGTGTGCTGGCCTTGGCAGCAGCGAATATGATTCTGAATGAAAACGTCGTCGAAGAGATGTTTGACGGTGCGAGCTGGATGGAAAATCTGTTCAAAGTCGCAGTGATCGCAATCGTATTGGTTGCCGGGAAGTGGCAGCGCGTGCGGTTTGAGCAGAAACAGCTGGAAAAGGAAGTCGAGCGGGGAATCGCGTGAGGGGACCAGACAGTGCTTCCTTTAGCGTCATCCGAGCGGCAGCATGCTGATACGAACGAAAGGCCAGCACCTGTACAATGGGACTGGCCTTGTTTCATCAAAGATTTCGTCAGACGATTGTCGGAAGCCTGATTGCTTCACGTATATGCTCACACGGGGGGCGACTGCATCGATGCCGTTTCAGCGAGACGGCACAGAGAGCTTGTCCGGGCTCTACTCGGCAGTGATTCCGCGATTTGTCCGGGTAAACCAGCGAAACGGGTTGAGCGACCAGCGAGGCTGGTGGCGGTCCTGTCTGTGCTTGCGCCGGGTCAGTCCTTGATGCATCAGATCCATTTCAAATGTGACGCGACGCATCTCCAGACGAAGCGACTCCTGCCGGTCTTCAATGTCCGCGATTTTTTGCAAAATCATCGACTGCATTTGCTTTACCGATGAGAGCTGGGTCAGCTCCTGTTGAAAATGGAACAGCGTCTCCTGCACGGCGACTTCTACTTCTTGAAAATCAGCTTGTCCGGGCCGCTGCTCCTGAAGCGCGAGTGAACCTTCCTCGTGTGTGGCAATTTCCTCGTTCATCAGCATGTCGAGGGGAAGGGAGCCTTCGTCGATGAGCTGTCGCTGAATGTCGCGCAGGGAAGCGTTGCCTGCGTCTTTCCGCTCCTTCACTTCCTTGAGCAGGGCAAAGCCGTGTTCGCTGATCAAGTAATGCCCTTGTGGATTTTTCTGTCTCTCGCTGGCGGGAACAAACAGTTCAAGCCAGTTGCGCAAAGTACGAACATGTACATCCAATCGTTCCGCTACTTCTTTTGAAGCCATCCACACTTGTACGTTCATTTCCATCTCTCCTTTGAGGGACCGGGTATGCTGCCATTATAACACCATTTTTTCCCGGTAGAAGAGAATCGACAAAGGTTCTGAAAACTAGTGGATTTTCGCGCGTTTTGGACAGGGGGAAAGAAAGGCACATATCTGCAAACGCCGCAGAGTAGAATGGAACATGGATGTCCTGAGACGAGCCGGAGAGGAAGGCAATGCACGTGGAGCTGATCGTACCCACTTCAATATTGTTGATAGCGGCGTCTTTCGCCAGTGTACTTGGTGGAATGATTATTTTCGTACGAAAACGCTGGTCGCAGCAATCCCTTTACGCGATAATGAGCGCCGGAGCGGGTCTGCTGTTTGCGGTTACCGTGTTTGATCTGCTGCCGCATGCAGTGACGTATAAAAACAAAATTCTCCTGCCGTTTGTCGTCCTCGGCTATTCGGTACTGTTTGTCATGGAATTGATTGGAAGGAAAAAGGGACAAAAAGCAGGAGTCGGCAGTATTATCGGCGCCACGAGCGGTTTTTTGATCCACGCTTTTCTGGAAGGGATGTCGCTTGCGGCCAGCTTTCAGGTAAGCACGCAGCTGGGTCTGTCCCTGCTGTTTGCCCTCATTCTGCACAAAATTCCCGAGGGGATCACCATGGCTTCCTTATTGATGACCGTGACGACGAGGCGTACCGTCGCTTTTTCAGGCAGTCTGATGCTCGGTGTCGCCACATTCTTCGGCGTACTGAGTGTCTCGGTTGCAAACCGCTGGATTGCTCCGGACATTCCTCATGTCGTCCTGGCTTTTAGTGCCGGCGTGTTTCTGTTTGTTTCGACAAGTACGCTGGTCCCGCTGATCCAGCAGACGGGAAAAGTACAGATGAGCCTCTACTTTTTGGCGGCAATTCTCGCCTACATGGTGCTCCCCCTCTATTTTGGCGTGAAAATGCACATGCATGTCTAGTGGCGGGTCGCTGTGATGGTCAAGGTGTTGACAGCGAGATGGCGGCTTTGCAGATGTATGAGTGCGGCAAATGAGAAGCGCCGGATGAGCGCTCTGGAGGAGTGGAATTTCCCCCTTGGCGACTACTCGCTGCAGTCTTTGGATGGACGGATCAGTGGCGCGGGGAACTTGATCTCGTAAGCACGTCCAAGTTAGTATATAATGGGCTGAGGAGATGATTGAAAGGGGTTCGTTTACTATGAATACGTTATTGCAAGGAAAAAACATTGTCATCATGGGTGTGGCCAACCATCGCAGCATCGCCTGGGGAATCGCCCAGTCGCTGTCGAAAGCAGGAGCAAATCTGATTTTTACATACCAGGGCGAGCGGCTGCGGGATAATGTGGCGGAACTTGCCGCTACATTGGATCAACCGGAGCAAATCCTGATCAATTGCGATGTGACCAATGACGAGGAAGTGGCCACTGCATTCGCCCAGATCAAGGAAAAAGTCGGGGTCATTCACGGACTTGCTCACTGTATCGCGTTTGCCAAAACGGAAGAGCTGAGCGGGGAGTACATCAACACTTCTCGTGACGGATATTTGCTCGCACAAAATATCAGCTCGTACTCGCTCGTCATCGCAGCGCGGGAAGCGCGTAAATTGATGACCGAGGGCGGCAGCATCGTCACAATGACGTACCTGGGCGGAGAGCGGGCTGTGCCGAATTACAACGTCATGGGTGTAGCCAAAGCGGCGCTCGATGCCTCTGTCCGCTATCTGGCGAATGATCTGGGCAAAGAAAACATTCGCGTCAACGCCATTTCTGCCGGGCCAATTCGCACGCTGGCTGCGAAAGCAATCAGCGGATTCAATACGATTTTGAAGGAAATCGAGGAAAAAGCACCGCTACGCCGCACGATTGACCAATCTGATGTCGGCGATACGGCGCTGTTCCTGTTCAGCCATCTATCGCGCGGTATCACCGGTGAGATTCTGCACGTGGATGCCGGCTACAGCATTATGGGGCTTAACTAGGCAAATAGACAAATGGCAAAAGAAACAAGACTCACACACAATGAGTTAGCTGTGATTCGCAGGACGGACACTGTGCAAAAAAGTGTCCTTCTGTGAGTCTCTAGCCTCTTGAGTGGGAGTCTTGTTTTTATTGTCCGCCTGAATGATCTGCACCTGTTGGTCATATGCAGCGAGTGCTGGATAAAAGCAAAGTAATCATCCAGCTGAAAATAAGTCTTCGCGGTATATGGCGCCTTTGGAAAGGCTCGAGCAGTTCATGATATCCTGCAGAGTAGTGTTGCGGATCTATTTGCTGCTATGTGCCAGCCTGCTCCCAGGCGATGCCTCTTCGCCGAGCCAGAGCGAGAGGGTGAGCGCTCCTTTTAGTAGAGGGATAGCTTTATCTGTCACTTTTAACAACTGGTGTGAATCAGGCGTGACCGTCAGATAGCCTTCCGCCGCCAGAATGTGAATCAGCTCGACGACGTATGTATAGCTGTATGTATGGCGCAACAAGCCATAGGTCGATAACTCGTCCCAGCGATGCTCCGTAATGGCCTGGCTGTCTTTCCCCAGCAGCACCTGGGCGATTGCCTTGCTGTCCCCTGCTTCGTTCATCCGCCTGATGCAGGAGAGCACCATTTGCGCTTCGCGGGTAACATCTGTAACCTCGTGCCGATTCAAGCAGTTGCTGCAATTCTGGCAAGGCGCGCCAGGCGTCTCGGCGAAGTAGTGCAATATGTAGTTGCGCAGACAGCTTTGCATGTGGCAAAAATCGACCATGCTTTGCAGCTTCAAATAGTCATGCGCCTTTTTCCTCGGGCCGCCCGGCGACTTTTCGATCAAGGCACTCTGCAGGCGAACGTCTTGCGAACTGTAGAACAGCAAGCATTCGCTTGGGTGTCCGTCCCGTCCGGCTCGGCCGGCCTCCTGGTAGTAATCCTCGATCGTCCTGGGCATGTTGTAGTGAATGACAAAGCGAATGTCCGGCTTGTGGATGCCCATGCCAAACGCATTCGTCGCAATCATGATCCGTCCGTCTTTCTGCAGAAAGGCATTTTGGTAAGCGACCCGCTCCGTCTCCTGCAAACCGGCGTGGTATTTGAGGACGGGCAAATTCTGTTCCTGGAAAAGGTGGTACAGCTCGTCCACTTTTTTTCGCGTTGAGGCGTAGATGATGCCTGCTTTGCCCCTCTGTGTATTAACGTACTCCAGAACAGCCCGGAACTTTTCCTTTACCCGGTGGACGGAGTAGTACAGGTTTTTCCGATCGAAGCCCCCGATGAACACGGACGGCTCCTGCAGGGCGAGCAAATGCACGATCTCTTTCGCCACCTGCTCGGTAGCGGTCGCCGTAAACGCAGCGATGACCGGACGAATCGGCAGGGAGCGGAGAAAATCGTGGATCGCGTGGTAGCTCGGGCGGAAGTCATGTCCCCACTGCGAGATGCAATGGGCTTCGTCGATGGCCACGAGCGCAGGGGAGAGTGCTTGCAAAAATTGGCGAAAGCTTGCCGATTGCAAGCGTTCCGGTGCGATATAGAGGATTTTGTAAATGCCGTATCTGGCTCGCAGCAAAATATCGTGCACTTCCTGACCGTCGAGTGAACTGTTGATGTAGGCCGAGCGGACGCCGATTTTGGTAAGATGGTCCACCTGATCCTTCATCAGCGAGATCAGCGGAGAAATGACGATCGTGACACCGCCCAGCAGCAGAGCGGGGATCTGAAAACAGATGGATTTCCCGCCCCCAGTCGGCAATATTCCCAGCGTGTCCGTACCGTTCAGGATGCTGGCGATGATTTGCTTCTGCACGGGCCGAAATGCCGCATAACCGTAAATCTTTTGCAACAGTGCTTCAGCTTCTTGTAACATGGCGTGCTCCCATACGTAAATGTACTCCTAGTATACCGTGTAGCGGACGCTCCAGCCAAGAAAAATGCACAAATGAACGGCGTTCAGGTACTAGACTTGTTCCGCGCTATTGTGGTGGGAGAGAGAAAAGAGGAATGGGCTACGTCTGGTGCGCCGCTTGCTGGAAGCGGGGATGTCCGGCTCCGCTCCGAAAGCGGCACGTCGCCCAAAAAGCCGGTGAAGCGGGAAGCTTACTCAGGGAAGCGGTTGGGCTATAAAGCTGTGCCGCTTTCTCCGCTCCGCCTGAGCGAGCGTCGCAAAGGCCGCTGCCCATTCCTCTTTTCTCTCTCAGAGCGACTGGACCGGATCAACGGGTGAAAAGAATGGATAGGCTTCATTCGCGACGCGAGTAAGCTAAGAACACTACTGTTAAGAGGGGCGACGATGGATGAAGGGTTAAAGCAGCCTTGATGTAACCTGGAGAGAATAGATTCATGCGTCGCTAAATTTCTAACGTTTTGTTAGAAACAATTAGCATCCTGAGCAACCCACAATCAACACTACCGCCAGGGAATCGCTAAGAAGAGAAAAGCGTAGCTTTTTGACAGCGCCTACCCAGACTGCAACCAAAAAACGGAACATCTTTGTGCCCCACTGCTTCTTTGAGATACGTCCCTCGAGGCTTTTGGGGCGCAGTTCCGTTTTTTTGGTTACAGTCGGCCTTGAGATACTTCCTCGCAGGCGATGTCACTTGCGAAGTGTTCTCTTCTTGGCGATTCCCCTCGCCTCCTCAGCAGCTACGATGTCTTGCCTGCTCCATTAAGTGGATAACCGCGTATCATAAAGTAAAAGCCCCTCCGATGACCAGAGGGGCTTGGGCGTATACTTATAGCGTCAGACTTTACTGTGCTTTCATCAGTACGCTGTCTTCTCCATTTGAGCTTTCACCGTCCGAGTCGCTCTGCGAGATGTCAACCCGTGTAATGCGGTGATTTTCCAGTTCTGTGATCGTGAATACGTAGTTCTCGTAATGTACGGACTTGCCTTCCGCCACTTCTTCGTTCAGTTGACTGTACAGCCAGCCGGCGATCGTATCGACTTCATCAGAGGAGATATCGATCGGGATGTAGTCGCTCAGTTCGGTCAAGAGCGTCTTTCCGGAGACAGACAGGCTGTCATTTGTATTTTCGACATCAGGGCGAACGTCTTCATCGAATTCGTCTTGAATGTCGCCGACAATCTCTTCCAGAATGTCTTCCATCGTGATTAATCCTGCTGTCCCGCCGTATTCGTCGATGACGATGGCAAGCTGTGAACGGCGTTTTTGCATCAGGCGAAGAACATGGCTTACTTCCATGGACTCGGGAACGGTAAGAACCGGTCGCAGAAAGTTTTTCAGATCGGCGTTCGCCTTGCCATTGGTCAGCGCCGTGAGATAAAAGTCGGAAGCGTGCACAAAGCCGATCAGTCGGTCTTTGTCCTCGTGAGCCACCGGGAAGCGAGAGTGACGGGATTCCCGGATAATTTCCAGGTTTTCCTCGAATGAATTGTCGTCGTACAGACAGATCATGTCAATCCGCGGAATCATGATTTCCCGGGCCAGGCGCTCCGAGAAGTCGAAGACGTTGTCCACAAGCGCCATCTCATCCTGGTCAATATGCCCGCTCTTGTGGCTCTCGTTTACCAAGAGGCGAATTTCTTCTTCTGTATGCGCCGACTCTTGCTCCGTGGCCGGCTCAATGCCGATGCGCTTGAGGAAAAAGTTGGCGGTTCCGTTTAATACCCAAATTGCCGGGTAGCTGATTTTATGAAATAAGATGAGTGGAGCTGAAAGCCATAAGGAGGTAGCTTCTGCTTTTTGAATCGCCAACGATTTCGGGGCCAATTCTCCAAATACAATGTGCAAAAAGGTGATGAACGCAAAGCCAATGGCAAATGAGATCGGACTCACCAAATAGGCTGGAAGCTGCAAATTGAGAAGAATTGGTTCCACAAAGTGGGCGACTGCCGGTTCACCGACCCAACCTAACCCGAGCGAGGCGAGCGTTATTCCCAACTGGCACGCAGACAGGTAAGCATCAAGCTGTTGCGTGACTTTTTGGGCGAATCTCGCGCTCTTGTTTCCTTCGCTGATCAATTGGGTTATCCGGGTTTGGCGCACCTTTACCAGCGCAAACTCTGCTGCTACGAAAAAGCCGTTTAATAGCACCAAGAAAATCACCAGCAGCAGTTTTAAAAGACTCTCCCCTATCGGAATATCCAAGTAGCTCTCCTTGCTTCGTGTAGAAGGAAGGAGAATTCACCTCCATCGTATAAATATTTTTTACCGGATCGAAAAGATCCCCTTCCAATCGTCTCAACATACGTTGAAAAAAAGCTTTTCTTAATGTACAAAACAGTTTGACAAAACACTCGCAATGAGCCATTTGCAGCGGGATTTGTCACCAGGCAGAAATCCCCAAACGCAAGGATTACTTTATAGTATACCAATAGAAAAAGCCAACAGTCAAAACAGTATGAGAATGCGGCGGCAGTTTACCAGTGGATTTTTCGCTATTATCAGTCTTTTTCGCTGCTTTCGCGATATTTTGGGCGTCTCTCCATGGTTGGCGAACGGCGAGTGCGGATTCGCTCGAGGCACCTGGTTGGCGTACGATTTGCAGCAGGGCGGTATTGCCAAGTTTTCTCATATTGTATGGTAAAATAGCAGAAGAGCGAGGGCTTTCAATATGGATCTGTAAAAAATGGACGAGGAGGAGCGTACGTGGCTGCTAGTTATTCACCGACTTTTGTAAAACCAGACGTCGGTTATTTCCCAGGAAGTGTAAATGTCGGGATCGTTCGCGGCAAGACAGGAGCCATCCTGATTGACTCTGGATTGGATGCGCAAACGGCGAAAAAAATAAAGAAAGGGTTGGATGAAATATCCCAACCACTGCGGGCGATTGTCCAAACTCATGCGCATGCCGATCATTTTGGCGGCAATGCCTACCTGTTATCTGTTTATCCCGATACAGTCGTCTACGCCCCTCCCTTGGAGGAAGCGGTCATCCGCAATCCCATTCTGGAACCCATCTATCTGAACATGGGAGCGACACCGCTAGCCGAGCTGAAAAACAAGTTCTTGCTGGCGGAAGCGTCACGCGTCGATCATCTGCTGCCGGAAGAGGGGGAAGTAGAGATCGACGGCGTTTCGTTGCAGACGATTTCACTGCCCGGACACAGCTGGCAGCAGGTCGGGATTGTCGTGGAGCAGATCTGTTTCGCCGCCGACAGCTACTTCGGCAGTGAGACGTTGAAGAAGCACAAGCTGCCGTTTCTCGTAGACGCCTACGAGACGCTGCAAAGCTTGCACAAGCTGCTCGACACGAATTATGAAGGCTACTTGCCGGGTCACGGCCCGTTTGAGACGTCGACCCGGCAAACGATCCACGAGAATATCAGCACACACCAACATCTTATGGCAAAAATTGAAGCGCTGCTCAAAGCGGAAGAGCGGACCATCGAACAAGGGCTGGCCGCCATTTGCAGCAGCCTGGAGGTATCGCTCGAAAGCGTTTCCAGCTATGTCTTGTACCGTACGGCTTTTATGGGCTACCTCGTCGGTTTGCAGCGTGAGCAGCGCATATCCTATCGTTTTGCAAACAATCAACTACTCTGGGGATGCTGAGGAAAGGTAGTCGGCAACTTCTGCAACTTTGTGCTCAGCCGCTTGCCTGATCGCTTGCGGAATCAATATGTACTCGTCTTCCCCGGCGGTGACGCTGGTTTTGGCTTCCAGATACGGTTGCCCCAATTTGACTGTCGGCTCGCTACTGTCCGTATATTTATGGGGAAAGCTCGTCGGAATCCGTAGAAAATACGAGATACTCGTCGCAGAATCGTAAATAAGCACGTCGTACGTAGGCGGGAGATCTACTCCCGCTCGCGGCGGGAGATCGCCTCCTGCCCGGCGAAAGCCTTGCTGCCTGAGAATTTCATCGACATAGGCGAGCGGTTGTACGACACCGGTTAAGGTTTTGCTTTTTAGCTTCATGAGCATCCTCCTTGAAGGTTTGCGTATTTTCATCATATATATGAGGGGGGAACATGTTTCATACACCCCCCGATAACAAATTGACAAAGGAGTGTCATCCATTTTGCAAAATCGAGCGGATTTGCATTCACATACGACAGCTTCCGATGGTACCTGCGAGCCAAAGGAGAATGTACGGCTGGCAAAAGAAGCAGGACTCGCCGCAATCGCAATAACCGACCACGACATTGTCGCCGGAATACCGGAAGCGATCGAGGCCGGAAAGGCACTGGGCATTGAAGTTGTGCCCGGCGTGGAAATCAGTTCTTCTGCGCACGGACAAGATATCCATGTGCTGGGGTATTACATACCATATGATGATGAGGCATTTCGCCAGACACTGTCGGGCTTGCGGGAGACGCGGCACGAACGCAACAAGATGATCATCGCGAAGCTTCAGGAGTTGGGGCTGGACATTACGCTGGAAGCAGTCTATGCGCGCAAGCAGGAGCCGGATAAAAACATCGGCAGGCCGCATATCGCCGAAGAGCTGATGCGCAAGGGCTACGTCCGGACGATGGAGGAGGCGTTTGACAAATACCTGGGGAAGGGTGGGCTGGCTTACGCCAATCCGGAGCGGATCACGCCAGAACAGGCCATTCGCCTGATCAAGAGCGCAGGCGGTGTGGCCGTACTTGCCCATCCAGGGCTGTATGGAGACGATGAACTTGTCGGAGATCTGATCGTACACGGATTGGATGGCATCGAGGTTTGGCACCCCGACAATGACAGGGAGGCTGTCATCCGCTATCGGCAGTTGGCTGAGGACAATGGGTTAATCATGACGGGTGGCTCGGACTTTCACGGCTGGCGCGGCGAAGAGCCTTATCACGCGATGCTTGGCTCATCGACCACGTCAACCGAGGCGGTGGAACAATTAAAAAATATCGCCCGGCAGCGTCAGCGGGCGTAAAGGTTTTTCGTCATCGTGATATGGGGGATGCCAGCCTCGTCGAACACATCGCCGACGGGTTGGTAGCCCAGTTTTTCATAAAAAGCCTGCGCATGGCATTGGGCGTTTAAGCGAAGCGTGGTGTAGCCTTGCCTTCGGGCTGCTTCTTCCATCGTCTGCATGATCAGACGGCCAAGGCCAGAGCCGCGTTCGCTGGCGAGTACGGCAACGCGCTCCGCTTTTCCCGTGCCTTGCTCCGTGTACGGGCGCACCCTGCCTGTCCCGACCGGCTGTTCGTTCAGATAAGCAATCATGTGCAGGGTGGTGGAGGAAATACTGTCGTACTCATCGATCTCGAGTTCTTCCGGCACTGCCTGTTCCTCGATAAAAACAGTGCGGCGGACGGACAGGGCAGCTTGCAATGCCGCCTCGGTTTTCACCGGGTAGATCACATAGGGCTTGAGCATGTTGGGTAAATCCTTTCAATAAAATGGGAAAACCCTTCCGGGGGAAGGATTTACTTTTTCAACTGGAATGTCTGATGTACGCTCCAAATGCCATCGACAAGCTCGTAAATCAAATGGAAGCGGTCGATTTCCGCCGTCAGGTCGACCTTTTCCATGCTGAGCTGGCCATAGACGTCTTTCAGTTCGTCGTCATTCATATCCCGGCCAATCGTCAGGTGGGGAACAAACGCATAGGTTTCCTCTGTTTTTCCACAGGATTCGGAAATTTGCTTGTGCAGCTGTTCAAACGGCTGCTTGTTTTGCAGGGCCAGATAAATCACGTTATTGGTTGGATGAAAGGTCGCAAAGCGATGAAATTTGGCTTGAAAGCTATCTGTTTTATCTGCTACATGCTGTAGATGATTTACGAGCGCAGCCAGTTGGCCTTCTTCGACATCAAAAGCTTCTTTCAAGCGGATATACGGAGGTATCGCTGCATAAGCTGAATCGTAGCGCTTACGATACGAGTTGGCAAATTCTTGTACATTTTTTGCTGGAAAAATGACTACGCTGTACTTCATAATTTTCCCTCCCCGGATTTCCTTCACGAAATAATATCTATTTATTTTAGCAGAAGATTTCCCGTTTGTATAATCTTACGTCCTCAAGAATATTCTTTTTATCCTCTGGAAAAAATGAATAAGACGGAGGTGTTTCCATGAATATAGCTATTATGATTACGTTTATTTCTCTCGTCTTACTCACTTTGTCCTTCCTTACGTATACCCTGCTGAAAGTCATTCGCAAATCGGATTGGTCCGATGTGCTCGCTACCATTACGAAAGAGAAGAGCAAGGCAAAAAAGTAGGCAGGACGCTGGGAACCCAAGATTGGCAGAAATGAAAGCCGGTAGACAAAAGACTTGGAAAGTCTACCGGTTCGCGACTTGCCATGCGAGAATGCCATGCTAGAGGGTATGGCGAACATGGTGTGGTAGTAGGTCGTGAATGACGTGCTGCAAGCAGGGCAGCGTTGCAAAAGGAGTCGCATGAAACGGTTGATTCGAGGAAATGAGCAGAATCGCCAGCAGACGCCAGAAAGAAATCTACGCCAGGAAAAACCGGCAGATGTCAGGCAGATGACCTTGCCAATACGTCCATGTGTGGTCACCCGCAAAGGTATTCAATTGCAGGGTGGCCCCTTTTTCTTTCAGCAGGTCGTGCATCTGTTGGGTGGCCGCGAGAAAATCAAACGGACCAGACGATGTCGCGACATGTCGCTCATCTGTGCCGGCTTCCAGATAGACGGTGAGCTGCTCCAATCCGGGCAGATTCTCGCAAGCCTGAAGGAAAGCCGCATCAAATGCCCCCGACTGCGACGCTGCCTGGCCAAAGGTGTGCGGATAGGTGAACGCAGCGGACAGCGAGGCAGTGGCTGCCAGCGAATCTCCCAACAGGATCCGCGCCCCTCCCAGCGGGTGAGTGGAGTAGTAGCTGTCGATGTACGAGACGACCTCTTCCGCGAGAAAGCGTTTAAACGCGTGATGCGACGCCCCTTGATGATGGTAGCGAGCGTATCTCTCCGTTTTATCAACCGGCAAAAAGACAGCGATCACATCCTGGACAGATTTGTCTGCCGTCAGTTGGTCGAGCACACCGGGCAATCGGCCGAGAGCCAAATAGTCGTCTCCATCCAATACATAAAGTACAGGATAAGAATACAGTGGCGTATACCGCCCCGGTGTATAGATCACTAGGCGCTCAGATGCTTGCAGATGCTGACTGAACAGCGTCGCTTCGTGGAGCGTGCCCTTTTTGATGTCAGTGCTATTCAAGGTCCTAACCTCCCGTGATGAATAAGATGCTATAGGGGAAAATACTTTGCCAAATGAGTAAATGTGAGGGAAAACAGGTGAAACGATCGGCCTGGCCCAAGCTCAAGCTGTTGATTCAACCCTACTGCCGCTTCGTTTTTTAGATATATTATTATACCGCATAATTAGCGCAGTTAATATGCCCATGGGAGAAAATTGTCGCAATTCTTTACCGATATGATATTATATAGAAGCACGACTGCACTCAGTTGGGGGAAGGAGTTGTCAATTAGATGAGCAAATATGTGCACAGTAAAGAAGTAAGGAAAGCGGCGCTGCAGCGGTTGAGCGAGCGTGGCGTGACTGTCCAGGACATCGCGGAAATCGTGTATCTGATGCAATCGCCATATCATCCCGATTTGACTATAGAACCTTGTATCGCAAGCGTGAATGCGGTATTGGAAAAGCGTGAGATCCAGCACGCGATCCTCGTCGGTGTGGAACTCGATGTGCTGGCGGAGAAGGGTCAACTGTCTGAACCGCTGCAATCGATTATCGCCTCTGATGAAGGCTTGTTCGGCTGCGACGAAACGCTCGCGCTCGGCTCCGTCTTCGGGTACGGAAGCATCGCCGTCACGACTTTTGGGCATTTGGATAAACAAAAAATAGGGATTATTCGGAAGTTAGACAATAAATCCTCAGGCAAGGTGCATACCTTCCTGGATGATCTTGTCGCAAGCATCGCCGCCAACGCTTCCAGCCGCATGGCCCATCGACTGCGCGACGAGCAGGAAGCGATGATGGAGAAAGCCGAGCTGGAATTGGGGATTCAGATAGATGGAGAGAAAGGTCCCTCTGAACAGGCCGGGTAATGCAGTCGGGACTGCTTTGTGTGCTGTGCGAAAGAAGAAGGCAGGGTCGCTTTGCCCGACTGTACAGTGGGAGCAGTTTTCCAGGTCGGCGATCGCGACCGTGATTTTGGATGCGATTGCATAACGTGTAGGTAGTGAATATGGAATGGGCCGTTGAAATACATCTACGCCGGTAGTGCAATGAGTGTGAGTAGCCAGCTTTACAGGTTGCGAAGCTGGCAACTGAGAGGTACTCTGAATGGCCTTGGGAAGCTTGAGTGAAACGTAAGGAAACCTATCACTCTCGAAAAAAATCGGGAGTGATATTTTTTTGAAATTTGCTCTTGATTTTTTTTATTACATACGGTATATTAATTCTTGTCCCGCTAAAAAGAAATTCTTTGGGGCCCTTAGCTCAGTTGGTCAGAGCGGTCGGCTCATAACCGATTGGTCGTAGGTTCGAGTCCTACAGGGCCCACCATGAGTAGTGTACATACTCCATACGTGATCCGGTAGCTCAGTTGGGAGAGCACCATCTTGACAGGGTGGGGGTCGCTGGTTCGAACCCAGTCCGGATCACCATACTTAAGACATTGAAACCCTTGGTAATCAAGGGTTTTTCTATTTGTACGATGACCCTTTGAACAGAGCAAACCTGCAACACACCCTTTCTGGTCAAGAAATGGTCAAGATTGATCTTGTGGTCAACACCAGGGATTTTTCTTAGTTGTTGTATACTCTTTTTACTCCCCCTTTTCTTCGCCTTCAAAAAGCATCCTACCTAATACAGTTGTAAACCTTTCCCGATTGCTAATGATGCAATTTTGATACAATTTTGGAGTATGATAAATTTTGTAACAATGCAGGCGAAAAACTATGCTCTGATGTTAATGCTAATACATAATGTCCATCAATTGATGGGATAAGTTGTCCTGCTGG
>CAMIVR010000089.1 GCA_946402065.1 uncultured Brevibacillus sp.
CGTTTGCCGGCTGCTGATTCATTGCCGCCTGACCGCCTTTGCCCCCGCTCTTTTGCTGATCTGGTTTTGTCTGTTCCACCTGACTTTGCTCGGGAGCGTCTGCCGCTGCCAATTGCATGTGCTTGATGTTGCCGATCGCTTTTGACAGACTTTCCTCGTACTGCAGCCATAAATCGACGACTTGGTCGCTGATGTGCCGAAGCGTATATAAATCCTGGGCTAGCTCATGCTGGCGGGATTCACTCGCATGCTGCCACTCTTTTTCAATCGCTCTTATCTTCGCGGTCAATGATTGGAACCATTCATCAAGATACATAGGGAAGCCACTCCCCCTTCGACAGTAAGTACTTTCATTGTCTCACAAGCAGAGTGGCTCTATGCAAATGGCTGCAATTGGCTGCGTCAGGGAACGACTGTGATGGCATTGTCGATCAGCCGGGTTTTGCCAAAGCGGACGGCAAGCGCGATACAGATCCGCTGCCCGCGCTCGAGCGCTTGCACCTCGCGCAATTGCGGATACTCAAGCAGCTCCACATAGTCGATCGCTGCCAGCGGCTGTCGTGCAATCATCTCGATCATCCCTTGCTTGATCACCTGTGCAGAGCGTTCGCCGCGATCCAGCTGCTGCTGTGCCCACTGCAGGCTCTGTGAAAGGACGAGTGCCTGGATGCGCTCGTCCGGCTGAAGATAGACGTTGCGCGAGCTCATGGCCAGGCCATCCTGTTCGCGAACGATCGGGCAGGGCACGATTGTGATCGGCATGGACAAATCCTTGACCATTTGCTCGACAACCGCTACCTGCTGGGCATCCTTCTGGCCAAAAAACGCGTAATCAGGCGTCACGATGTGAAACAGTTTCGCTACGACTGTTGCGACACCCGTGAAGTGCCCGGGCCGCGACTTTCCGCAGAGCGTGTCCGTCACTTCAGCGACGGACACGCTCGTCAGCATTCTCGCGGGATACATCTCTTCCACAGAGGGGGCAAACAAAAGATCTACCCCTGCCTCCTGGGCTAGCGACCGATCCCGATCGAGATCGCGCGGATAACGGCTAAAATCTTCATTCGGACCGAATTGCAGCGGATTGACAAATATGCTCATGACGACAACCTCGCATAATTCACGCGCTCGCTTGACCAGACTCAAATGCCCGTCGTGCAAATAGCCCATCGTCGGGACGAACCCGATCCGTTTGCCCGCTTTCCGCTCCGCCTGTACCCGGGTCCGCAGCGCATCGATTGTCGTCAGCTCTTCCAGCATTCCGATCATGCTTTCACACCCTCTCCGTACAAATGTGCAACGGTCTCCTCATCCGCGTGGAAGACGTGCTCTTTTCCCGGAAAACTCCCTGCCTTTACTTCCTTCACATAGGAGCTGACCGCTGTCTCAATCAGCTCACCGACTTGTACGTACTGCTTGACGAATTTTGGCTTGATACTCGAGGCGAAGCTGACGACATCGTGAAAGACGAGCACTTGTCCGTCACAGCCGGCGCCTGCACCGATGCCGATCGTCGGGATGTCAATGCTCTTGCTGATCACGGCAGCGACTTCCTCCGGTACGCATTCCAGCACAATCGCAAACGCTCCTGCATCTGCGAGTGCCTGCGCATCCGCAAGCAACTTTCTGGCCGCAGCAGCATCGCGCCCTTGCACTTTAAACCCGCCGAGCTGATGAACCGCCTGCGGCGTAAGGCCGATGTGGGCCATGACAGGGATGCCGGCCTGCGTCAGTTTTTTTACGACGGGAGCAATTTCACTGCCACCTTCGATTTTTACAGCTTTTGCCAGTCCTTCTTGCATCAGCCGACCAGCATTGGCAATGGTCTGCTCGACGGATCCGTGGTAGCTGAGAAAAGGCATGTCCGCCACGACAAACGCACGCTTAGCCGCCCGCGTCACCGCTTTCGTATGATGCAGCATGTCGTCCATCGTGACCGGTACGGTCGAATCATACCCCAGCACGACCATTCCCAGCGAATCCCCGACGAGAATCACATCGACGCCAGCCTCCTCCACGAGCTTGGCGGAGGGATAATCGTACGCCGTAATGACGGCAATCGGGTTTTTCTCTTGCTTCTGCTTGCGCAATGTTGCCGTGGTTACTGCTTGTGTTCTGGTCATTTTGTTTCCACCTCGTAGCCTCGTCGCCAAAAAAGAATCGAAAAAACCTTCTCGCCAAAAAAGGGGAGAAGGTCGTCCATACCCATGCGCATACCTTTAGGATGTCCTTCTGTCTCGGTCCTTATCGGCTCAGAGCAGATTAATGTAACGGCAAAGCTGGTGAAGCGATACGACAGAGTGCTGTTCGCCTGGGCGATACAGCCTCATTTTCAGACTAGTATAACAAAGATTCAACACTTATGCACGATATTCCAAATCAGCGGAGTACACTTTGTGGCGCTGACCTTGAGCGTCCTCCACCAGCAGCGCCCCTTCAGGATCAAGCGCCACGGCCCTGCCTTCCAAGGTAGCGTTGTGCAGGCGGACGACGACATAGCGACCGAGTGAAATGGAGTACCGCTCCCACTCGCTGCGAACCTGGTCGAAACCGTGGGCAAGAAAATGGTCGTATTCCTTTTCGAAGAATTGGCAAAACGCTTTGATCAGTGCAGCCCGCTTGATCGCCAGGCCGCTCGCTTCCCGCAGTGACGTCGCAATCTCATGCAGCTCTGGCGGAAAGTCAGATTTCACGCTGTTGACGTTAATACCCATTCCGATCACCAGGTAATGAATCCGATCAAATTCAGCGTTCAGCTGAATCAGGATGCCGCACATTTTCTTTCCGCCGATCAGCAGGTCGTTGGGCCACTTGATTTGCACATTAACGTCCAGCAGGGATTCGATCGCTTTCGCCATCGCCACAGCAGTTAGCAGAGTGAGCTGCGGCGCTTTCGGAATGGGGATGGCTGGACGAACGATCAAGCTCATCCATATCCCCGTCCCTTTCGGCGAGTGCCAGGCCCGGCCGAGCTGTCCTTTGCCGGCTGTTTGCTCTTCCGCAATGACGATGGTGCCCTCCGGTGCGCCGCGACTGGCTTCCTCATGAGCCAGCTTCTGCGTCGACTCTACGGTATCATAGGCGACCACGCGCTGTCCGATGCGCTCCGTCTGTAGGGCAGCGACGATTTCTTCTGCGGATATGCTGTCAGGAGAGGAAATCAGCCGATAGCCTGATTTGCGCACAGCTTCAAAGCGATAGCCCTCTCCACGTAATTCCTCGATGTGTTTCCACACGGCGGTTCGGGAACAGTTGCACGTGCGGCTCAATTCCTCGCCTGAGATAAACTGGCCCGGTCGATCATGAAAAGCCTTGAGAATTTCTTGTTTGATGTTCACGTCTTTCTACCTCATTTCGTGCTGCTTCAAGAAGCACTTCCCGCTCGTTGGCCAACCCGAATAAAGCAGTCTGTTCTAAAAGATACTGTAGAAGCGAGGAAATCCACGCGCCAGGCGGACGCTGGCAGTATTCCTGCACATCCCGGCCGGTCACAGCCAGATCCTTCAAGCTTCTGACAGGCATGCGGTCGTATGTATCGACCAGGCTTTGTGACGATTCGCGCGTCCGCTCGCGGAACCAGATAGCCTGTAACAGCGTGTCGATTTCTTTGCAGGAATCGAAGCCAAAGCGCAGCAGCAGTGGAGCCCAATCGACCCGCTCAGGCCGATCCCATTGCGGCGCCAGGTCATTGACTACGCACAGGAATCGTTCAATCGCGTCTGTTTCCCGTTTGGACAGGCGGAGCAATTCGCCCACCGCCCTGCCTTGCTCGACCGAGTAGCCTGCCGCATAGAGCAGCATGGCCCATTTTTGCGGCAGGGAGCCTAGTTTGGCAAGTCGCCAGCTCTGCTCGCTGCCATGCGCAAACGCTTGGGCAAGCAGCGGGAAAGCACGCAGCACGTCTGTCGCTGAGATCCACTTACAGCCGATTTCCGGATGCTCGCAATCGAGCAGCTTGCCCAGTTCGTCACGGATGCGCTCGACAGCGATGTGGACCAGATTGGGCGCGGTGATGGCCAGCGCCTGCACGGTTTTTTCTTCGATGGAAAAATTCAGCTGGGCGGCAAAGCGGACTGCACGGACGATGCGCAGGGCATCCTCGGAAAAGCGCTGAACCGGGTCTCCGACTGCCCGTATGAGACGATTGTCCAGATCGGCTTGACCGTGAAACGGATCAATCAGCCGGTCAAGCTTATCCATCGCCAAGGCGTTGATCGTGAAGTCCCTTCTCGCCAAATCCTGCTCCAGCGCGGAGACGAACGTCACTTCACTCGGTCTCCGGTGATCGGTATAGCCGCCTTCCACGCGATAGGTCGTGACTTCGTACAGAAACGGCCCCTGTTTCACCGTTATCGTCCCATGCTTGAGCCCTGTAGGAATGTGGTCGGGAAATATGCGCATGGTGTCGCACGGCTGGGCATTTGTACATATATCTATATCATGCACAGGTCGATCCAGCAGCCAATCGCGGACGCAGCCGCCGACGAAATAAGCCTCAAAACCGTTATCCTCTAATCGTTGCAGCAGAAAAAGGGCTTGTTCTTTCAGCATTTCATCCTGTCCCCTTTCCAAATCGTTTACCGGCACACAGCTCACGAAAGCGAGGAGGTCTATCCGATGACCAGATTTCTTTTCGGCTTCTTTATTTTCATTTCCAAAGTCGTTCAGTACGTCAAGCCGCGCGGTTAGATCGGCTTTGCCAGGGGTGCAGCATGTGTCCCCGCCAGCAAGCGTACATACAATTCTTCATACTGTGTCGTAATTTTCTCGTGGCAAAACGTATTGCAGGAGCGCTCCACGCTTGTACGGGAAAAGCGCTGGTACAGCGCCTCGTCTTTTAAGAGCGCAAGCGTTTTGTCGGCCAGCGCCTGCACATCGCCACATTCGCAGAGGTAGCCGGTTTCGCCGTCGACAATGACTTCCGGCAGCCCCCCTACGTTCGTGGCCACCACAGGCACACCGCAGGCCATCGCTTCCAAAGCGACAAGTCCAAAGCTCTCCTTTTCCGAGGGAAGCAGCATGACATCAGCCAGCGAGATCACTTCCGCAACGTCCTCCTGTTTCCCCAAAAAGTGCGTGGCCCCGTCCAAACCGTATTCACACAGCATTTTGCGGGCGATGCTCATATCCGGCCCTTCTCCGATCAGCAGCAGCTTGGCAGGCAGCTCTCGATGGACCCTGCGGAATACTTCGATGACATCGGGAACGCGCTTGACCGGGCGAAAGTTGGAGATGTGCATGATCAGCTTCTCGCCATTGGGGGCAAACACTTTTTTCAATTCGCTGACTTCTTTGCGATAGTAGCGCCGTTTATCGACGAAATTATAGACCAGCTCAATGGGGCGTTCTACCTGCAGGAGCTGCTTCGTTTCCTGGATCAGATCGCCAGAAACTGCCGTAACCAGGTCACTCTGCTCGATCCCGAAGCGAATGAGATCGCTGAGCGTCGAGTCATAGCCCAGTACGGTAATGTCCGTACCGTGCAAGGTCGTGACGATTTTCAACTGGTCGCCGACCATCTGTTTGGCTAAGTAAGCACAGAGGGCGTGCGGTACAGCGTAATGGACATGCAAGATGTCCAGGTGTTCGTTTTTTGCTACTTGAGCCATCCGATTGGCCAAGGTCAGGTCGTAAGGCGGGTACTTAAAGACATCGTATTGGTTCACTTCTACTTCGTGATAGAAGATGTTCGGATGATACTTGCCGAGACGAAACGGAATGCCCGACGTGATGAAATGCACATTGTGCCCTCGCTCGGCAAGCAATTTCCCCAATTCTGTCGCCACTACGCCTGATCCGCCCAAGGAAGGATAGCAGGTAATCCCGATATTCATCCGTCTAACCCTCCCTTGATTTGCATGCATGTAAAATTTATCTGGCTAACGCCTATGCGAAGGACGAAATAACGAAGGGAGCTGCGCTAATATACCCCTCCGCATGGGTAAGGCCCGTCTGTTGCCCAAACAGCCGCTCCCGGTACTCGACAAGCTCGATATATCCGTTGTTTAACGGCGTAGGGACACTGTTTTCCTCTGTTTCAAACTGGCTTCGGTAGCATTGCAGCACAGCGATTTTTTCTTGGTAGACATCGCTGACATCGACGACAAACTGCGGCGCCGCTGTCGAGTTGATAAAGTAATAGTAGAATTGCTGCGGACGATACGGCGGGTAATCCGCGTTGCCGGCGAATTTGCCGATCCCGGCTGAAAACACCGCTTCCTTGACAATCCGGCTGACGCTTTCGTGATCGGGATGGCGATCCTGCCAATATGGTGCGAGCACGATGCGCGGACGGGCTTGACGGATCAGATCGACGACTTGCTTGATGGCTTCTGTCCGCACCGCTTCAAGACCGCGGTCGGGCAAGCCAAAATTATACCGTGCGGCTAGCCCCAGCAATGAATTGGCAGCGGCGGCTTCTGCCTGTCGCCGCTCGACAGTCCCGTTGGACGACAGCTCGGCGTACGTAAGATCGAGGATGGCCGTCTGTTTTCCTTGTTTCGCCGCTTTCAGCAAGCTGCCGGCTGCCCCGATTTCCACGTCGTCAGGATGTGCGCCAATCGCCAGTATATCCAATGGCGGCATGACGATCACCCCTCGTGCAGCACATTGCGCCAGGCAATCTCGCCCTTGCCCAGTGCTTTAAGCAGCACTTCCGCCGTTCCCAGATTGGTCGCCAACGGAATTTGATGAACGTCGCACAGTCGCAGCAAAGCATTGATATCCGGTTCATGCGGCTGGGCAGCAAGCGGGTCGCGCAAAAAAATGATCAGATCCATTTCGTTCTGTGCGATGCGGGCACCGATTTGCTGATCGCCTCCGAGCGGACCGGACAGAAACCGGGTCACGTGAAGGTTCGTATTTTCCATAATCCTCATGCCGGTCGTACCCGTGCCATATAAGTCATGCTCGGCCAGAATGCCCTCGTAGGCCATCGCCAACTGAACCATTTCTTCTTTTTTTCGATCATGTGCAATCAACGCAATTTTCATCAGATACCCCTCCCTCGTAGTCTCTCGCTAGTCAAGCAGATTTTCCAGACCGTACATCAGCGTATCGAGATTCATGACTGCCTTGATTGCCATATTTACACCGGGCATAAATGACTCGCGATTAATGGAATCGTGTCTGATTGAAAGTGTTTGTCCAGTTGCACCGAACAATACCTCCTGATGAGCGACCATTCCAGGCAGTCGGACACTGTGAATGCGGAAGCCGTCATACTCCGCTCCACGCGCTCCGGCAATGGTCTCCTCTTCCTGTGGATGCCCTTGCTTCAATTCGCTGCGTGCCTTGGAAATCAGCTCGGCCGTTTTGAGCGCTGTACCGCTTGGGGCATCCAGCTTCTTGTCGTGATGCAGCTCGATGATTTCTACATGCGGCATGTACTTGGCAGCCATCGCCGCGAACTTCATACAGAGAATCGCGCCAATGGCAAAGTTGGGCGCGATAATTCCACCCAGCCCAGCCTCTCGGTAGCGCGTCGTCAAGTCTTCCAGCTGTTCTGGCGTGAGTCCCGTCGTTCCGACGACCGGCCTGACTTTATACTGCAATGCCAGCTCCATATGCTTGTATACGGTCTGGGGCGTCGTAAAGTCAACCAATACATCCGGCTGGTATTTTTGAAAAGCCTCGGCAACAGATTGAACAAATGTAACGCCAAGCGTTCGGCCATCCATCGCCTCGCCGACATCGACACCGTGCAGCTTGGAATCGACAGCCACGACAAACGACAAGCTCGGGTCCTGCAATAGCATTTTGACAACTTCCTGTCCCATTCTGCCTTTTGCCCCGGCGACTGCTACAGTAATCGGTTTCTCTCGATTCATCTCGACCTACTCCTCTTTCTTTGTCCAACGATTTTTATCTCTTGTATTAAATTTGTGCATAATCCGGTCAAATGCCTCTTGCAAGTCAATGCCGAGAGAGTTGGCAAAACAAAGGACGATAAAAAAGACATCGCCCAGCTCCTCTTCCACGGTTTTTTCCTCTTCATCCCGTTTTTTCGGCTTTTCCCCGTAGTAGTGGTTGATTTCACGGGCAAGCTCTCCGACTTCTTCGCTCATCCGCGCCATCATCGCAAGCGGTGAGAAGTACCCTTCCTTGAACTGCGATATGTATGTATCGACTTCTTGCTGAATCTCGTCTAAAGTCTTGCGCTTCTCCACTTCCAGACTCCTTCCTTTCTTGGGCAGCAATTCGCTAACTCACTCCATGGTAACGCATCACCGTCAATTTTGCCAAACCCTTTCACGCATTAAGTGTAACATAGATTGGACATAGCGAAAAACCTTCTATATAATGGCACTGGTACGCGTAATCACGAGGGGGGAATCGGAATGAAAATTCGGCTCAGCAGCATCATTGCGATCATCATCGGGACCGCAATTGTCGGATTCGGGATCAATGCCTTTAACATCCCGAATGGTCTGGCTGAAGGCGGTATCACCGGTGTAAGCATTATCATCAAATTGTTGGTCCCCTATCTTGATCAAGGGATTGTCTACTTGCTTTTGAACATTCCACTCTTCCTGATCGGGTGGAAGGTACTTGGCCGCACCGCATTTATTTATACGATTATCGGTACCTTGTCCTTGTCCGCTTTTTTCTCACTGTTCGGCTTTCTGCTACACCCGGAACCGATGAAAGACACGTTATTGGCCTCTCTGTTCGCCGGCGTGATCGCTGGAGCAGGCTTGGGCATCATCTTTCGTTTCGGCGGAACGACAGGCGGGGTTGACATAATCGCCAGACTGCTGCAAAAGTACTTCGGCATCAGCATGGGCAGGACGCTGTTCTTCGGCGACTTGCTGGTCATTGGCGCCTCCTTGATCTACTTGAGCAAGGAAAGTGCGATGTACACGCTCGTCGCCGTCTTTGTCGCCGCACGGGTTATCGACTTCTTCCAGGACGGCGCTTATGCCGGCAAAGCACTGACGATTATTTCCGAAAAAGCCGAACAAATCGCCGAACACATCCTTTCGGTAGGACGCGGAGTGACGATTCTCTCCGGCAAAGGCGCTTACTCGGGTTCAGAGAAAGAAATCGTATACGTTGTCGTCAGCCGCAACGAAATCATCCGGTTCAAAGGCATGGTGCAGGAGATCGATCCCCATGCGTTTATTATCGTCAATGACGTGCATGAAGTGTTAGGCGAAGGATTTACCTTTGACGAGAACAAGCAGCCGCTGCGGGACCACTAGCAGCAACTGCGAAGGCTAGGGGAAGCTTGCCGCCTCCGGCTCAAGCCGCTTGTGCGACTACGAGTCTTTTGGCACGACTGTTGCTCGACACAAGCATTGTTACATTCCCGATCGACGAAAGGGAAAAGGAGCCGGTGACGATGCCGGCTCCTTTCTCTATTCTTGATGGAAGCTGCCGAATTTACGTGTAGACACCCATGTATTTGCGCCAGGCGACATACGCCAACGTCATCGTCACGACCGTTCCGATTGAAAACATCAGCATGGAAGTAGAGTCGGTAAAGAGGAATTTGCTGAACGCATTTTTGTCTTCTCCGACAAATACCTGCTGGATGACGCCGTTCAACTCGCGCAGAGTATCCCGTATATTTGCCCAGTCAATCGATTCCTTCCGCACTTCTTTGGTGAGGAAATCATAGGCTTCACTGATTTTTTCCATCTGTGCCTCGTTTACTTGTACGCTCATGGCCGGTTTAACCGCCAGATAGAGCCGATAGTTCTCTGCAAATTGAGCCTGGAACTCGACAAAATCGCGTTGCACCGAGGAATGCATCAGGTTCTGAAGCTGATGGGCGTAGGAGGAGTAATAGTTTCTCCACATCGGCTGATGTGTGTGTGTGAGGGCATCAATGGCGATTCGTACCTGTGTCGCATGCCAAAGCAGCTTATCATCTGCCGTGTTTGTTGAGCCAAAAAACTTTTTTGCCGCCAATATGGATTGCGTCACCGCATTCAAGCTTTCAATCCGCATCGATACCGGCAGTGCCTGACTTGGAAAAGCATCAGCCAGTTTTTCTATTTTCTGACGAGCCGCATCCAGATCGCCTTTTTTCGTCAAAGTGAGGAACTCCTCGGACAGCTTGTCGAATGCCGCAATTTGTTCCTGTTCTGCGGTTTTCTCCAGTTTTCCCAGCAAAGAATACATCGGCCATGAGAGCAATAGTCCCACAAATAATAGCAAAATGAGGATTTTCATGTTCTTCTTCAAAAGAAAAACCTCCTTCCCATAATACAACCTATGGAAAGCAGGACAAGATTAGACCTTGTTTCTATGAAGTTTGTTGTTTAGATACCAGATGAACGAAATCGAAATAAGACTGAGCAAGACCGTGAAAAGCCCAACATATCCGGTATATGGAACAAGCACATCGGGGAGCCACGGGTGTGTATCCATCACGTAATCAATGAAGTCGTTATTGAGCGTCCAGAGAGCAGCGATTCCCACAGGAAGCCAGCTCAGTTTGTAAAAACGCGCGTATAGTGCTGATTCTACTGCCATCCCGGCATGTGAAACCACCAACATGACATCGGTCCAGCGAATTTCATTTCCCAATGCCCATCCGGCAAAAATAATCGCAACCGCCCAAATGCCGTACTTAAAGTTGGTAATGCCCGCCAATGCTTCAAGTACAGGTACATGCCGGCCTATGATGTAAGTAAGTAGTACAAGTGTGAACAATCCACTTCCCGTAGGACTATCCGGCACAAAAATACGGAGGAACTCCGGTTTCGTTTCTGCCAATTGATCGCTATACCAGTAAAAACCGTAGATTGTCCCTAACAAGTTAATCACAAACAGCAACCACAGAAACCACGATTTCCCCAGTGACTCCCAGAACCACTCCCATATAAACTTCATTAGCAATCGTCTCCCATGTTGATCCAAGAATACACCCGAAGGAAGGCTGTTTAGGAACCCCTGCGCATGCGCCCCAAACGAAAAACAGATGGATAAACAAAAGCTGACCGAGTTGTCAGCCAGCTTTTATCGTACAAAACTTTTTTCATACCACTTCATTGCATCGCTTGCGCTTGCAGCCAAGTGTGAATAACGATAGCTTACTTCAGGGATGCCATGTACTCAGCAAGCTTTTTGATATCTTCGTCACTACCTTTGAACATACCGCCTGGCATTGCTGGCGGCTTGCCGTTCTTGATAATGTCTTCGATTTGTGCAGCATCTAACTGGCTTCCGATCTTTTGCAAGTTAGGTCCTGCAATACCTTCCATGTTTTTGCCATGGCACTGCATACAGTTGGCCTGTGCAGTCCAAAGCTTGTCAGGCTTGAACCCTGAATCAGCCTTTTGATCAGATGGTGCGGCAGCAGGTGCTTTTGCGGAGTCACCGCTGTGTCCTGGCGTCGATTTATGGTGCTCTGTGTAACCAGCCCACGTCAGGTAAAAGATTCCGACCAATGAGAGCAACATGATTCCCGTTGCGATTGGGCGGCGGCTCGGGCGACGCTCTTTTCCAGCATCGAGCCATGGCGCCAGCATCAGTCCACCGAAGGCAATCGCCGGAATCCCGATAATCCCGATGACGACCCAATCCCCTGAAGCCCAAGGGTATTTCAGCAGCTGATAAAGAAAGATAAAGTACCAGTCAGGAAACGGAATAAACGACGTATCGTTTGGATTCGCTTTATCTGTTAACGGTGACGGATGAGAGACGGTCAGAACGAGAAATGCGACAAGTCCTACCGCAGCAACCATCCACTCTTTCAACAGGAAGTTTGGCCAAAACGGCTCGTTTTTCCCCGGATATTCCGAGTACGACGGTGAAATGTTTGGAATACGCTTCGCCGATATCCGAGAGTCTCCGACGAAGGTAGCATCTTTATCCTGTTTTGCCATGCTAATTCCTCCTTATTGTCGAAGACGGTTTATAGTGGACCGGAAATGCCTTGCATACGGATCATGATAAAGTGAGCGCCCAAGAGGCCCAAGAGAGCGCCAGGCAAGAAGAAGACGTGAATCGCGAAGAAGCGCGTCAGTGTCTGTGCCCCAACGATTTCGCCACCCGTTAGCAGCGTTTTCAAATATGGCCCGATAAACGGAACCGTATCAGCAATCTGCACGCCTACTTTGGTTGCAAAGTACGCGGTGTTATCCCAAGGAAGCAGATAACCTGTGAAACCCAAGCCCAGCATAATAAAGAAAATCAACGTACCGACTACCCAGTTCAATTCACGCGGTTTTTTGTACGAACCCGTAAAGAACACGCGCAGTGTATGCAAAAACATCATGACAATAACCAAGCTTGCTCCCCAGTGGTGCATACCGCGCACGATTACACCGAAAGCAACCTCATTTTGCAGATACTTGACAGATTCATAAGCATTGATAATGTCTGGAACATAGTACATCGTCAAGAACATTCCAGATAAAATTTGAATAACTGTAATGAAGAACGTTAAGCCACCAAAGCAGTACACGAACGCGGAAAAGTGATGCGCCGGGTTCACATGCTCAGGCACTTCATGGTCGGCCAAATCACGCCACATTGGTGTCAGGTTAAGACGTTCATCCACCCAGTCGTACATTTTCTGCATCATGTTATCCCGTCACCCCCGGTCGTGGATTTGGTTTAATAGCTCCTAAAAACAACTTTCCATCTTTGACTTCTACATCATACTCGTCAAGTGAAGCAAGTGGCGGCGTGTTCAAAATGTGCTCGCCCTTGATCGAATACCGTCCGAAGTGGCAAGGACAAAAATACTGGTTCGGGTGTTCGGGACTGGAATTCCAGTCAACCATACAGCCCAGGTGCTTACAGACTGGAGACAGAGCCAAAATCTCGCCTTTTTCGTCTTTTGTAACCCAAGCGGACAATGTGGAATCCGTTTCATACCAGCCGTCTTTGGTATGTACTTTGAATTCTACACGTTTTGGTTCCGGACCAAATTCGTCAACGCTTCCTACTGCTACTTTATCTCCACCGACTGTAGTTTTCAGCAACGGGTCGATTGCAAATCGGATCATTGGCGTGATCATTCCTGCAGCAAGGAAACCGCCTGTTCCCATGAGAGCATAATTCAAGAAAGTGCGTCTTGAGATTTCCCGTTTTTCACTACTCACTCTATTTTTCCCTCCTTATCCTATAGAATTACGTAACGAAGGATTCTACATACATATACATACTAGGTCAAAACAATAATAGCTAACCCCTATTTAGATGTCAAGAATGTCCATACCGCATCTTTCCAGTTCAGGAACGCTCTCGTGAAGATTGTTGGGATTTTGTCAAAATTTAATCCTTGAACTGTTTTCGTCAGTAGTATTGCCATTCCAACTGGATGCTATTGATGCTTTTGCCATGTTTTTAGGATTGTCTGATAGAGGATGTCAACCGTAATGGTATACCGGACTTCCGAATCGAGGTCCTCGTCGCTGATCGTCAGGTATTCGATTGCGCTCTCGGTGCCGTTCGTTACGAGCTGCAGAGGCTGCCCGGAAAACCGCAGAGCGAAGTAAAACGCAAAGCCCGGGGGTGTCGCCTGCTCCACCCGTTCCTCCCCTACCTGATACGTCATCGGCAGCAGCAGCAGTCTTCCCCGCAGGCGCTGCTCAATCGCACTGGCCATCTTCATTAAATATGTCATTTTTTTGACGTGCTCCGGTACCTCAACTGTTGGCTGATACAAATAAAGAGGGAGCAGCGCAGTGTCCACGAACGTCCGCAGCTCCTCCCAGTTTTGAACTTCCTCAATTGTCCATTGCATAGCTCGCTCTCCTCTTTTTCATGGAATCTGCCCCTTAGATTACCATGAAAACAGCGAGAGTGGCAATCACCCTGTCACCGACTCTTCATATGCGATGATTTCTCGCAGCTCGTCGGTCAATTTGATAAAATGCTCCCTGTTTTTCGCGCTTAAGGCAACGTCAATTTCCGCAAGCAGCGAACGCTTGCGAAACTGCCTCAACTGCTGATCGATGATGATCTCCGACAGCAAACCTGACACAACAGTACCTCTCATGTAGTGCGAGCTTTCCATTCCATATCCCTCATTTCAACAAAATGGTCGTTTCGGTAAAACCGTTGTATGTTTTGAGCCATGTTAGTGACGCAGCCGTACTTGTGTACATCCATTCGCCCTGCATACCCTCGCCTACTTTCAACAGTCCCAAATGCACCATCATCTTGAGAATGCGGTTCGTGACAATATTCGTGGGCTCGTCGTAGTAAAACGCCTTGACCCATGGCAACAGCGTGGCGAGCAGGCTCTCTTGTGAAACCCAGCGCCCACTGGCGAGCAGCGGAATGAGTTGAACGATCATGGGCAGATTGGGGATTGCCCGCTTGTAGACTCGCATCCAAAAGCGGATCAAATCGTCAGCACCTGTCAGTTTTTCCCTTTCTGTCAGAAGCTCCAAGCCTTTCGCTGTGATTTGCAAGCTACCGGGCGACTCCGCAATCCAGCCTCGATAATAGCAATAGTCGTAAATAAGCGAGAGCCGATCCGGATAGAGATCGAAGTGAAGGCCGTACCCAAACCGCCATTTTTGCGGGGGCAGCGCCTCTTCCTTGACGTGAAAAAACTGCAGCAGCTGCGTTTGATAGCGTTTGTACATGCCGCCATCTGCTGTCAGCGGGACCGGTTCCTTGCTGAGAAAGGCGAGAAACTGATAAATGTCCGCACTCATCGCACTACCTTCATCCCTGTAGGCAGGCAGCTCGTCTGCCACCGTCTGATCGGCAAGCCACAGCTCCAGCCACATCTGAATGTAAGGCTCACGGATATCAGCGGGAACCTGATACTGGCCCACCTGTTTGTGCTTGGCCGGAAAGATCCACCCGCGCTTTAACGCCTTGGAAATACACTTGCGGGCCTCATCCTGCTTTTTCTCTTTATCCTGATGGAGCGCTACGCCTGCTTTGGCGAGCAAATCCTCCAGGGAAAACGTCGTCCGCTTGTCCAGAAACAGCAGCAGCAGGAAGTGAAGCTCCACTGAACTGAGTTGTTCGACTTCAAGCTTGATCGTCTGCTTCTGCCTGATGCTGGTCAATAGTGAAGTAATCAGCTCGTTTTTGGAATGAGGATTGCACCTACAGCCATAGTGTTCAGCCATTTGATGGAGTTGTCCGATATCAGTGAAGACCATTATTTCAGCCAAATTCATCATGTATCCCTCCATCTGCAGGTAATATACTCCCCATTGTTACCACTTTTAGGAAAACTAAAACGCGCCGGATGTGCCGAGTTTCCGTGCAGCTTTGTTTTCAGACCAACTAAAAAAGCACATGCAGGTTGCATGCGCTTTTTCAGATACACGTTATTCTTGTTCTAAGCCCGTTTCTGCCTCGTTCCATGATTCGAACATCTTCTGATACTGCTTCGCCTCGTCATACCGCCCAGACTGCAGCAAGAGGGCTATCAGGCGTTGGATGTGCTCGAGATCGAAGCCAGACAGGTCGACGTAGCGAATCAGCTTGTCGATGGCCATATCCGTTTTTCCCAGGGAGAGGTAAATGTCACTGAGCAGCGGGAAGGCAGCGACGTACTCTTCGTCGATCACGAGCAATTCTTCGATCAACCCGCGAGCTGCTTCCAACTGCCCCAGATGGAAAGCCATCAGTCCGGCGCCGTAAAGCCCTTCCGCTGTCCGCTCCAATTCAAGCGCCTGGGCAAAGGCAGCATAGGCCTGCTCAAAATCTCCGCCCTGCGCGAGCGTTCGCCCGTGAAACAGCAGTGATGCGGCGCTCGGCATTTCAATCTGGTCCAGCATGACCTGCGCGTTGTCAAATTGTCCAAGCTGTATGTACATTTCGCCGAGAGCACTGGCAATCTCTACATTGTCCGGATCAAGCTCCTTCGCCTTCTCCAGATACTTTACAGCTACCTCCTCCAACTCCTGGGCAGCGTACAAGTCAGCGAGCAGCAGGTACAGCTGAACGCCGTCAAAGCCTGATTCCTTCAGTTCGTACAGCAGTTCCTGAGCGCGTTCGAACTCCCCCTCATCGAGGGCGATTTCGGCCAGAAGCAAGTGAAATTCCGTCAAGAGCGTCTTGTTCATCGCCGGGTGCAGAGCCACTGTCTCCTTCAGCAGTGACGTCGCTTCTTCCAGATGGCCAAGCTGGTACCACACATCGGCGAGGTAGAGCATCACTTCAGGCAGTTGTTTGCCGTGCTCCTGAACCTTTTGCAAGACTTTGATTCCCAGCTCGATTTCATTTTCTTCTATTTTCTTTACCGCTTCATTGATAACCTGCAGCCATTTTTTCGGCATGACTCTTCACCTCGTGCGTTTTTCTCTATAATGACCGGAAAAGACCGTCATATGACGGTCTTGTATAACGGCCTATTACGCTCTGGTTACCCAGCTCATCGATAATACAGCAATTAGTATACCAAAAAAACTGAGAATTAGCTTGTAGTTTGGTTTGCCCGAGTCTGAATCGCCGTTTAATGACATGAGTTGAGGTGCAGCGGATGCCACTTCGTTGGCACGCGGGGTCGGCGAAATTTCGTCCATAGGCTCCTGGTCGGACGTAACATTCCTCGAATCTACGACATAAACACCATCATCATCTCGAATCGAAGCGGATACGACCTGTGTTTTCTGTGAACTCAGGGCTGTGAGCGTCTCGCCTTTGGGTATAAACAGATTGCCCGCACTGCCCTGATCGTCGGAATTGGTAAACAGCGTGAACGAGCAGAGCATAAGCAATATAGCCGCTGCACTTACACCGATCCGCCTCATACGCGCAGTCAAAGTGAATACTTTTTTCCCGATTGGAATCGCCCATTTTTCTTCCGAGAGGATTCTTGCCATGACAACATCAACAATCGAACGCTGTGGTGTCAAGGCGGCGTACTGCTCCTTCTCACTTTTCAGCCAATCGTTGCTGCCCGACCAAATCGAATATTCCGAACGGCAGCACTCGCATTTTGACAAGTGATGGTCCACACGCCGACGCGTCATCTCGGGCAACTGCTTATCGATATATTCAGTTACCAGTTCTTGTACCTCTTCGCATTTCATCTTTTACTCATCCCTTCAGCTTCCTCCAAATGAGCATCCATAAAATAGGACTCTAACTCTCCTCTGATGCTTTGACGCGCCCGAAACAACAACGACTTCACAGAACTTACCGTCAAATCCAGAATCGTAGCTATCTCATTGTAATCCATTTGTTCGTACTCCCGTAAAATTAAAGCCGATCGTTGTTTTTCTGGTAAGCTGTTAATCGCTTGTCGTACCATTACTTCGCGTTCGTGGCGCAAAAGCTGCTGCTCGGGCAGTCGGTCGTGAGAAGCTACCGGTACTTGCAACGTATCTTCAAGGTATACATCAGCATTTCGACTCTTTCTCAGCTCGCTGAGGACCGTATTGCGTGCGATTGTGTAGAGCCAGGTAGAAAAGGTGGCTTCTACATCACGGAAAGATTCGATGCTTTTATACGCTTTATAAAACGTTTCCTGACAGATATCTTCGGCAACGTGTTCGAGATGGGCCTGACGCAACATATGACTGACAAAGGAAAAAATCTTCCGTTCATATCGCCGAATCAACTCTGCGTAACACTCAACATTACCGTCTTTAATTTCGCGAATTAACTGGGAATCGGTCATTCTCAGGAATACCCCCTCGGCGATTCCAATTCCCCATCCGATCTTACTCAATTAGACCGATGGAGCGCTGAAAAGTTGCGTTATTTTACCAATCTTTTTTCAATCATTTTTCGACGGTATCCGGTATGAAAAAAGCCCCTCGCTGGGGTTAAATGACGTAATTATACGGTTGCAGCTGCTGCAAGCGTCTGCCTGCCCCTACTGTGGACAGGTGATTTGCTTCCTTATAAATCCATTTCCCCTTGGACATGACCAACCGGGGAAGACACAATTCGCTAAATTTGAGCATAGTAGAAAGCTCAAAATTTGTCAACCATTCATCTTTATGTAAGAGTACCAGATCCGCGTCCGCTCCGGGCAGCAAAGAGCCCTTCTGCGGGTAGCAGCCTGCCGCCTTCGCGGTGTTGGTTACGGCCAAGCGGACCAGGAGCGATAGCGCCTGCTCGCCGTGCTGTGCTTTGCGAAGCTGGCGGAGTGTCATCTGACGCACATCGCATACCATCGGCAAGTACTCGTACCAATGCTTGCTCAAATAGGTGATGCCCCGCTCGCACTCTTTTCCGTCTGCTTCAGCCAAAAGGTAAAACGCATCCTGGCCTTTGAGTGAAAAAGGATCGATACCATGAATGCTTGTCCGTATTTTCGCCTGCAGGCACCGATGAATCCATTCTGCGTACATTGCTTGCCTGTATTCCTGCTCGAGCGATTGCTCGTCTTCGATATGCAGAATCAGCGACACTTTGTATGTGGACAGCTGCCGGGCAAGGTGTTCCCAGTCAAGCTGGCCGATTTCTTCCCTGTGCCCGACTCTCACTTCGATCTGATGGATTTTGTAGGCAAATAGCTCAGCCAGGCGTGCCGGCGTAAGGTGAGCCGCCTGCAAACGTATGCGCACGCAATAGTCGATAAGGTTATTATAATGATTCGCCAACTGGTACGCCACTTGGCTCCCGGTCATCCACGTATCGAGCTGTATCGTATCGATGATGCTCGTCACGCCAGACGCGATCAAGTTGCGAACTTCTTCTATATATGCGGTTACTCCCTTTCGCCTGACGGGCTGCAAATACGACGTCGCCAGAAACCCCGGCAAAATGTAATAGTCGCTGGCATCCACGCAATCCGGCCTTCCGCCAGCAGTGGCATACGCCTTTTTCAATGTATCTTGACCAACACGTTCGATTTTCCCATCACGAATCCACAGTGTCGCGTCATGGACACCAAATGGTGTAACAACACTCCCGCCATAGATGCATACCCTTGATTTGCTCATGCTCTCGCCCCCCGAAACCCAGCTCCGGCAAGCTGGACAACCGTTAGGCATCGCGATGAAATAACTTCCGCTAATTTACTGACAAAAATCAAAAAACCGCTGATATTTTGCCAGCAAAAGCGGGAACTAATTGCATCGCGAGCCCTTAGTAGTACGAGCATATGAGCCACGATAAAAAAAAAGACCGCCGTCGCTATGTAAGCGCATTCAAACGGCGGTAGCACATTCGTGCTTTTTATATTGGATAGGAGTGGAGAGAAACCATACTGTACTCTTAATTATATTCAAATCTTATAGATTGTCAAATATTTTTTTACATAAACTTTGCTGCTCGCTGCCGGCGAAAACGGCTTGCTCTCAGCCGTTTTCGCTTGACAGGAGCTTCCTTTTGCTCTCTCTACCAATCAGGGATGATTACTCTACGGCGATGTTCGCCAACAGCCCAGCGAAGCCCGGGAACGATACGTCAATCGCACTCGCATTGCCAATACTCGTCGTGCCGCTGGCAGCCAGGCCTGCGACAGCCATTGCCATGCCGATGCGATGATCGCCCATGCTGTCGATCTCTGCACCGTGCAGCTCTGTTTTTCCTTCGATGATCATTCCATCGTCTGTCGGCGTCACTTTCGCACCGAACTTGGACAGTTCAGAGACGACAGTGACAATCCGGTCTGTCTCTTTCACTTTCAGCTCCTCGGCATCCCGAATGATCGTCTTTCCGCTCGCCTGGGTAGCCATAACGGCGATTACCGGGATCTCGTCAATCAGTCGGGGGATTAAATCGCCTTCTACGACTGTCGCAGTCAATTCGGAATGGACGACATACAAGTCTGCCACAGGCTCTTCATTTACGATTCGCTCGTTGCGGCACTCAATCGTACCTCCCATCGCCCGAACGACGTCGATAATACCGGTGCGTGACGGGTTCATCCCGACATTTTCAATCAGCAGCGAGCTGCCCGGCACCATCATGACGGCAGCGATGAGAAAGGCAGCCGAAGAAATATCTCCAGGTACGACAATGTGCCGGCCGGTCAGCTTCTGTCCTCCCTCGACAGAGACGGTCAGGCCGTCTTGCCGGACATCGACACCGAAAGCACGCAGCATCCGCTCCGTATGATCGCGCGAGAGCAGCGGCTCCGTAACGCTCGTTACCCCTTTTGCCTGCAGACCGGCAAGCAGGATCGCCGATTTGACTTGGGCGCTGGCGACTGGCGATTGATAGGCGATGCCGTTCAAATCACCGCCGCGGATGGAGAGAGGCGTGAACTCACCTTGTTTGCGTCCGTCAATTTTCGCCCCCATCTGACGCAGCGGACCGACTACCCGGCGCATCGGCCGCTTGGCAATCGATTCATCGCCTTCGACGACAGCGTGGAACGGTTGCGTGGCGAGAATGCCTGCCATCAAGCGAATCGTCGTCCCGGAGTTGCCTACATCCAGTATTTCCTCTGGCTCCTGCAGGCCGAACCAGCCTTTCCCTTCGACAGTCACGCGATCGCCTGCTTGTGTGATGGAAATGCCCAGCTTGCGAAAGCAGCTGATCGTACTCAGACAATCAGCGCCGGGCAAAAAGCCTTCAATCGTCGTCTGGCCCTCTGCCAACGCACCGAACATGACGGCACGGTGGGAAATCGATTTATCGCCAGGTACTTTCACCTGGCCGGAAAGTTTGTTTGCTTTAGCTATTCGTAACACGATTCCACTCCCCTGCTCTCTCTTTTTATTTTACTCGCGGCGGTACAGATTGTAGTCGAAGTAGCGCAGCAGCTCTTCGCCCTTCTCCAATTCGGCTTCGTTGCGGAACGTCAGGCGGAGTACGCCGAGCATGTCTTCCCGCGCTTCCAGTATTTGCAGATTGGTAATATTGATTTCCTTGGATCCGAGCAATGTCGTGATTTTCCCGATTTCGCCCGGATGGTCGGGGATGTCGAGATAGAGATCATACAGACCTGGCAAAGCGCCTTTTTTCCGCTCGGGTATCCCATCGCGAAACTGGCGTGCTTCGCGAAAGAAATCTTCAATCTCTTCCCTGTTGCCCTCATCTACCAATGCCATCACTTCATCCAGCGCCGAACGCCAATCGTCTGCGATTTGCAGCAAATGCTCGCGATTGTTGATCAGCACATCGCGCCACATCCGCGGGTTGCTGGAGGCGATCCGGGTAATATCGCGAAAACCGCCGGCAGCGAGGCGATGGTGCCACTCGTTATCGCGATTATAGCGTCCGACCAGGTTAACCAGCAAAGCAGCGATAATATGCGGGAAGTGGCTAATCGCGCCGACGACGCGGTCGTGCTCGGCCGGATCCATCACGACGATTTTGGCGTTTGTGCACTCCAGCAGCTTTGTCAGCTTCTCTACAGCGTCACTGCTCGTCTGCGCAGAAGGCGTCAACACGTAGTAGGCGTTCTCAAACAACCTGTCGGACGACGCTTCCACGCCAGATTTGTGCGAGCCGGCCATCGGATGACCGCCGATAAACGTGACGCCCCGAGGAACGCAGCGGCTGGCGTAGTCTACAATGCCTTGCTTCGTACTGCCCACATCGGAAATAATGACACCGTGTTTCAGCGAGAGTGTTGCAAGCTTGTCTACTATCGTATAAATATTTTCTACCGGTGTCGCGATAAAAATCACATCCGCCTCACGTACAGCGGTCTGCAAATCTGTCGTTCCGGCGTGGATAATTCCTCTTGTCAACGCTTTGTCAATAAAATCCTCGCGGACGTCAAATCCGATAATCCGATTGTCCGGATCATTCCGCAGGGACAGCGCCAGCGAGCCGCCAATCAATCCAATCCCGATCAATGCTATGGTCGTTTTCATCTCCACAATCCTCTTTCTATTTCATTCCTTGGTGATTCCAGCCGCAGCTCTCTGGCACTTTCACAAGCCAACGCGTCTACGTTCTGAAGAGTCACATGGACAAAGATGCCGGTAATAGGCCGGCATCTTTACGGTTTACTTCTGCAGGGCTCCGGTCAGGATACCGCTTAGCGCAGAAAGGATTTTTTCATTTTGCTCAGGCGATCCGATCGTAATGCGCTGGAAGCCAGGGAAGCCCAATGCGTTGCCGGAGCGAACGATAATGCCCTGGCGCAGCAATTGCTGAAAGACTTCATCGGAATCCCGCTGCAAGTCAACGAGGATGAAGTTGGTTTGTGACGGGTAGTACTTCAGCCCCCACTCGTCAAACTTATCGGTCAACTGCTTCAATCCCTGGCGATTGCGTTCGCGGCAATCGCTGATGAAATCCTGGTCGGCAAGTGCCGCACGCGCTGCTGCTTGTGCCAATGTACTCGTATTAAACGGCTCGCGCACGTGGTTCAGATGTGAAATGACTTCGACCGAAGCGACGCCGTAGCCGATCCGCAGCGCAGCCAAACCGTAGATTTTGGAGAACGTCCGCAAAATGATCAGATTCGGATACTTCTCAAGCAGCGGGATCGTCTGCGGATATTCGGGAGCTACCACGTATTCGTAGTAGGCCTCATCGAGCACGACCAACACATCTTTGGAAACACGCTCGAGGAATGTGAGCAAGTCCGCTTCGGACACGATCGTTCCCGATGGATTGTTCGGATTGCAGATCCAGACGACGCGCGTATTTTCATTGACCGCATCAGCCATCGCCTTCAGATCGTGTACCCCGTCGACGAGCGGCACCTCGATCAATTCCGCCCCGTCGATAATAGCATTGGACCGGTACTGGGAAAACGTCGGCGTAGCCATGACGGTATTGGTGCCCTCACCCAAATACGTCCGGCAGATCATTTGCAGGATTTCGTCGGAACCATTGCCAAAAATCAACTGTTCCGGACTTACTTTAAGAAAATCCGCTAAATCCCAGCGAAGCGTCATGCTTCCCCCGTCCGGATAGAGCGGCAACGTTTCAAGTTCGTTGAGAATGGCAGCTCTCGCTCTTGGCGAATAGCCAAAAGGATTTTCATTGGATGCAAGCTTGATCACTTCAGTCAAACCCAATTCACGCTTTACTTCATCAATCGGTTTCCCTGGTTTGTAGGGAGGTACACCCAGAACTCTCTCTTTCGGTTGCATGTATGGTCACTCCAAACAGGTTAGTTTCCTGTTATTTTAACGCACTTGTTAATTTTTGTACAAAGTTTTTTACGTGAACGACGCCTTCCTCTACCGTCTGAGGATCTGTCAAAAGAGCCAGCTGGCGTTCGATCTCCTGGACGATGGCGCTGCCGATGATCACTCCATCCGCATGCTGAGCCACGGACTGTACCTGTTCAGGAGTCGAGATGCCGAAGCCTACGGCGATCGGCGCAGACGTGCAGCCGCTGACTTTTTCAAGGAATTGGGCAAGATCGTCGCGCAGTGAATCGCGCGCGCCTGTCACGCCCAGGGATGAGACGCAGTAGAGGAACCCGGTCGCCTGCTGGCCGATTTTGGCAATGCGGTCATCTGATGTCGGCGCTACAAGCGAGATTACATGGATGTTGTTGGCTTTGGCGGCGCGCACGGCCTCGGCGTTTTCCTCGATCGGCAGATCGGGAATGACGACGCCGTCTGCCCCATTTTTGGCCAATTCGGCAAAAAACCGGTCGATGCCAAATTGCAGCACGGGGTTGTAGTACGTAAACAGCACGAGCGGCGTTGCGTTGCCCGCTGCTCTCAGTCTGGAGACGAGCTCGAGGGCACTGTGGATCGTCGTCTTGGCGGCCAAAGCACGTGCTGAGGCACGCTGAATCGTCGGCCCGTCGGCAAGCGGGTCTGAGTAAGGAATGCCCAACTCGATGCAATCGGCTCCTGCTTCAACCAATGCTTGCACCAGCTTGAAGCTTGCTTCCAGCGAAGGGTCGCCGACGGTAAGAAACGGGATAAAGCGCTTTTTCTGTCGATCCGCAAACAGTTGATCAATCCGGTTACTTGCTATTGTCATTTTAGATTTCCCCCGCTTTCTCATCCAGCGACGCTTGAATGGTCATGACGTCCTTGTCGCCGCGACCAGAGAGACAGACGACGAGGTTGTAGTCAGCAGGCAGCGTCGGTGCGATTTTGGCCGCTTCCGCGAGGGCGTGCGCGCTCTCCAGTGCGGGATAATGCCTTCTGTGCGGCACAGCAGCTGCACGGCTGCCAGTGCCTCCTC
>CAMIVR010000090.1 GCA_946402065.1 uncultured Brevibacillus sp.
TACAGCTTCTCAAGTGTTGCTTTGCCAACCTCATCCACCTTGACTTGTTCAGCGGTCATTGGCGTTCTCGTAAGCAATTCAATTACGGGAGGGGCCGCAAATACTGCGGTTGGAATCAAAATCGCTGCAGCAGCCATTCCGCCAATCAATCGTTTTTTCATAGGTATTTCGCTCCTTTTTCTTTGCAAATATTGAGAATAAGATTGTTCGATTCGTTTGGAAATGGCCGAAGGGCACTTCATCGTTTCCGCCTCTTTGTGCAGATGTTCACGGATTTTGTTTTCAATAGGCATTGGTCTTTACCATCCTTTCCAGGGGGAGATTCCCTAAGTTTTTTCGAAGCGCCTGGAGGCCGGCATGATATCTGGACTTGACTGTACCCAGCGGAATACTGAGCAATGTCGCGATTTCCTCAAGCGTATAGTCGTGAAAAAAGCGGAGGATAATCACTATTCGCTGTTTGTCGGTCAGTTTTTGGATTGCCTGCGATATCTCCTGGTTCGTCCCCTCCGTCATCACAGTGGGGTGATCCCAATGATGCTCTTCCCGAGAGAAGATACGGATGCGTTCAAAAATTCGGAATCTCCTCCAGCTCTTGACCCGAAATCTCTGCACTTGGCGGATTACCAAGCCGTGCAACCACAAGCGGAAAGGACGGTTCGTATCGTAGCTGGCAAGTGAGGTCCACATTTGCATATAGATCTCGTTCATGACATCTTCCCGATCCTGCTGATGATCCACCAGAAAGGAGACTGTCCGGTAGACATCCTGATAGGTGGCATCATACATCGTTTGGAACGCCTGTTGATCTCCTTCTACCATCTTTGTGAGTAATTGGTACATGTATTCACTTTCCATTCAGAGGGCCCTCCTGAGTAAGCAGCTTACACACTATATTGTCTCTCGATTGAAAAAAAGTTCGGTTCTTTCTTTTTTTTGCGGGGTGAGGCGTGTAAACAGGGGGGAAAGTGAGGTTTTATCGGGTGGGTTCATTTTACAAGCCAAGCTTCACGCTCGCAACCTGCCACAACCGCTGCCTTGATCAACCGTCTTGTCCATCATGCTTATATCGCAGCTTTCGCTGGAGAGAGTTATCGCCTTCGGTATGTTCTTACCCGCCGTTCCGATTATGAGAATTTTGCCTGGCAAGGCTATGCACAGAGCGGTTGCCGCACACTGCATGTTTTGCATGCCAAATACAGAAGGTTTTTCAATTCGTTTCACAGAGGTGCCCCCGGCGCAAGCCCGTTTGCGGATTGCGTCAGCTATGCTGGTATTGTCCCGACTAACGGGATTGAACCGCTGCGGATCAATGAAAGCTCTGGGGTAAGTGGTTTTTTGTGGTAATGTACGCTAGTAAATATTGTACAATTACTGTATTCGGCGCACGGCGACACGCAATGTTCTCTATGCTTTTAAGCTTCCAAACGCTATGGGCGAGTGATCCTGCCATGCTTCAATCAATATAACTCGCGATTTTTTAAACGGGGGAAAAAGTGTCAGCAGATGATCATTGTGTTTTTTTAGGTTAGTATGTGATGATAGGATATTTGAAGAGGAAGGAGGACTACACGCTTGGAAAGCAGATGTATTCGATTTCATGAGTTTGGAACTCCACACGATGTACTGAAAATCGAAAAGAAAAGCCTGGAAAGCCCTGGCCATGGAGAGGTGCTCGTCCGCATGATCACCCGACCGATCAATCCCTCCGACCTGATACCGATTACAGGTGCCTATTCCCATCGGATTTCCCTTCCGTGCATTCCGGGGTACGAAGGCGTCGGCATAGTGGAGGACGCAGGTCCTGGCGTTTCACACGATCTGATTGGCAAACGCGTCCTGCCATTGCGGGGAGAGGGGACATGGCAGGAATTCGTGAAAGCTTCGGCTGATTTGGTCGTCCCTGTACCCGATTGCATCGACGACTACACGGCAGCCCAATTGTATATAAATCCGTTGACTGCATGGGTTACCAGTACAGAAATTTTGCAAGTAAAGCCGGGGAATGTAGTAGTGGTCAATGCGGGAGGCTCATCGATAGGCCGCATCTATGCCCAGTTATCGCGGATTCTCGGATTTCGCCTGATTGCCGTTACGAGAAATGACGAGTATACGAATGAGTTGCTTCAACTCGGGGCTATATATGTAATCAACTCATCAAACGAACCCGTGCAGAAAACCGTAATGGAGGTGACGAATGGACTCGGTGCACATGCTGCAATTGATTCGGTCGGGGGAATTTCCGGTACGGATTTGGCCTTTAGCATCCGCGCCGGCGGTACGTTTTTGACAATCGGCCTTTTATCAGGTACACCTGTTAGCTGGTCGGAAATCACGCAAAGAACAAAAGTGAATGTCAGGATGTTTCATTTGCGGCATTGGAATCAACAGGCATCAGTACATACGTGGCAGGAAAAGTTCAAGCATTTGCTCTCTTTATTGAATAGCAACCATTTGCGACTTATGGCGCCAGTGGCAGAATTCGGCCTTTCGGAGGTTCATGAAGCTGTTCGTACTGTATCTTTGGGAGGAACGAAAGGAAAAGTTTTCCTGGGGAGTTGAGTTAACACCTGCCCAACAGGCAGTTTTTCCGGAGTACACCCACACCAGATAAAAAAGGGTGGCGCTCGCTTGCGGATTTAGTCCCGTAAAGAGTTTTTTCTAATTTTCCGTCTGGCGTATTTCATTACGAGTAAACATCAGGAGGGGGATTTTTTCCATGCGGAAATTATCGTTTCTATTCGTACCACTAGTAGCACTTACGATTGCAGGCTGTTCCGGTGTACAAACGACTGACCATACCACGAGCCTGTCTGCCGGAACCAAAATACAATTCGCCTTTACGCACGATGGGGAAAATCCGGCAACCTTGCTGATCGGCGTCATTGATGAGGCAAAAACTACGCTTGATATCGCGATTTACAGCATTACGCATCCTGATATTGTCAAAGCGATTATTGACGCGAAGAAACGGGGGGTTGCTGTCCGCATTATTACAGACCAAAGCCAGGCAAACGGAAAGACCCAGAAACAAGCGTTAAAACTGCTGCGCAATGCAGGCATCCCGATTAAGCAAAACACCCACTCCGGACTTATGCACGACAAGTTTACGATCGCGGACAATGCTGTGGTTACAACCGGCTCGTTTAATTATTCGAAAGCTGCCGCTACGACCAATGATGAGAATTTGGCCGTGATTCCGGACGCGGAGGCAGCTGAGATATATACAAGCCAGTTTAACCGGATGTGGGAAGATACGAAGGGGTTCGCGAAATATACGAATTAGCTGCTCTGCTTGGTGCTGTTTAAGAGCAAAGCCAATTCTTTTTGCAGCATTCTTTTACAGGAACCATCCTCCCACATTTACTAATGTTGACGAGGATCAGGGAATATTGTGCATCATACGCCACCAGCTGGGTGGCTTTTTTTAAGCGCAACTAAGGCTACGCCAAAAGGCCTGGCGCCAAGTTTTCTTAATTGTTGACAAGACCACAATCTTTTTTTAGAATGTACCTAAAATGTTTGTTTAGAAAACAAACAAATAGGTGGAGGAGTTAATGAAGTCTAGTGTACCGAGTACGTTACGAATCATGAACAAGTCAATGGTGCTCAATATCATCAAGCAAGACGAGCCCATTTCACGTGCGCAAATTGCAAAGAAATCATCCTTGACCAGAGCAACGATCTCGGAAATCGTCAATGAACTGTTGGCTGAGGACTTGGTATATGAAGACGGAATCGACGACGGTCCGCTGGGGCGTAAAGGGGTTTTGCTGCGCTATAACGCGGCTTATCGATATGTGGTCGGACTCGATCTGGGCGGGACCAAAATTTCCATGGGAATCATTGATTTCAGCGGAGAGCTGCTGTACCAAAAAACCATCCCCACCTTCCGCGTACCGGACAACCAGAGCTTCATACAGCTTCTGGTGAAAGAAATTTCCGCTTTCATTGCAGAAAACCAGTTGGACAGCAAAAAGCTGAACGCGATTGGCATCGCCAGTCCCGGCATTATTGACTACAAAAACGGCATCGTCGTCGAAGGTTCGCCCAATTTGCCCGGCTGGGAGCAGCTGCCGCTCAGCAAGCTGATGGAAGAGGCCTTTGGCGTTCCGGTCATTATCGAGAACGATGTGCGCGCCGCTTTGATCGGAGAGGTCTGGAAAGGAAAGTGCCAGAACGTGCAGAGCGCTGTACTGCTCGCGCTGGGCACCGGGATCGGATCGGCGTTGCTGATGGACGGAACGATCATTCGCGGGTCCAAAAACGGCGCCGGCGAGATCGGCTACATGCTGTTTAATCGCGAACAGCTTCACCACGATTGGGAAAACAAAGGCTGCTTTGAGACGCTCGCTTCAGGCTCGGGGCTCGCGAAACAGTATGCCATGCAAAGCGGCGCTAATCCGGACCAGATTTCGACAAAAGAGATTTTTGCCGCAGCACGGGAAGGCGATGCGCTGGCCACTAACATTGTGCAGCAGATGATTGAATACGTTTCCATCGCGATCATCAATCTGATTACCGTCATTAACCCGGAAAAGGTGATCTTGACAGGCGGCCTGTCCTATTCGTCCGACCTGTTTCTGGAGAAAGTGAATCACTATGTGCAAAAACATACGCTGAACTTAAACCGTGTCGAGATCGCCGTGACGGATTTGTATGAAGCGGCAGCTATTTACGGTATATCCATCTTGGCACTGAGCTACGTTCAGCCGACGATCAATTTCGTCGATATCAAAATCTTGTAGGCGGAGAGGGGGGATTGTTTTGTACAAGCTGGAAATCAACCACGTCTCAAAAACCTTCCAAGGTACTTCAGGGGAAGTCGTCGCTCTCGATAACATTGATTTTCAAGTGAACGACGGAGAATTTATTTCCATAGTCGGCACTTCCGGCTGCGGTAAATCGACATTGCTCAATATCATCGCCGGATTGACGGACTACACGTCCGGTTCGATCCTGCTCAACCAACAGCCGATTGCCGGCCCCGGCTCCGATCGCGCCGTTGTCTTTCAATCCGACGCGACCTTTCCGTGGCTGACGGTCATCGAAAATCTGGAATACGGATTGAAGATCAAGCAGATGCCAAAGGATGAGCGCAGACAAATCTGCAACGACCTGCTGAAGCTGCTCGGCTTGGAGAAATTCGCCGACGCCTATCCGAAGGAGCTGTCCGGCGGCATGCGCAAGCGGATCGACATCGGGCGGGCATACGCCGTACAGCCGGAGATCCTGTTAATGGATGAACCGTTTGGGGCGCTTGATGTCGTCACCAGGGAGACGATGCAGGACGAACTGCTTCGCATCTGGTCCGAACGCAAGAAAACCGTCATCTTTGTTACGCACGATCTGGAAGAAGCGATGTACTTGTCGGACCGGATTATTATGCTCAGCCCGCGGCCTGGCCGGATGAAACAAATCATCGAGGTTCCATTCGAACGACCACGCACTGCAGCCTTGCGGGAATCCAAAGAGTTTTATGATTTGCGCAATGAACTTCGAAAAGTAATGGGGTAGAGACGATGAAAAATGTCAGGTTAAAGTTGATCAGTTACGCTTCCATACTGCTTTTGATCGCCATCTGGCTCTATTTGACACTGGCCCAAGTGGTCGATTCGCTGTTCTTGCCCGGACCCAGTCAGTTGTACGAAGTCATTTCCACTTCCTATGCCGATCTGGCCCAGCACATGGGGTATACGCTGATGCGGCAGTTTAGCGGCTTTTTAATCGGGTCGCTGCTTGGCATCCTCGGAGGCTTGCTGATAGCTTCCAACCGCTACATCGAAGCGTTCATGGATCCGATTATTGAAATTTTGCGACCGATTCCGCCGTTGGCGATTATTCCTTTGCTTATTCTCTGGATGGGGATCGGTGCGCTGCCACAGATGCTGCTCGTCATTTTCGGATGCTTTGTCATCACCGTGGTCAGTACGGTGGAGGCAGTGAAAAACGTACCGCGCATCTACGTAAATGCAGCGCGCACACTGGGCGCGAATTCGCTGACGGTCTATCGGACCGTCGTCCTGCCGGCAATCGTGCCGTCAATGGTCGGAGCTGTACGGGTCGCTGCGGCTGCATCCTTCGGGCTGGTGGTGGCTGCCGAGTTCATGGGCGCCCAGGAGGGGATCGGCTACTACATGATCATTGCCCAGCGCTATCTGCGTACCGACATGATTTTGTTGAGCATCATCATCATTAGTTTGTTAGCGTGGCTGACGGACCGCGGCATCAGGGCACTCGAAAAGCATTTAACCAGATGGTCTGAACGCCACAGCTAATTTCTAAATAGCAATCACGATAAGGGGGAAATGAGATGAAAAAAGCATTACTGTTTAGTCTGGCACTTATTCTTGCGTTCGGTTTGATCGGCTGCTCGAGCAAGTCTGGCGATGCCGGCAAAGCAGAACAAAGCGGCACCGGATTGACCAAGGTAACATTCGGTTTGATGCCGTACTATGACTACGCGCCGTGGGCACTGGCGAACGAAAAAGGCTTCTTTAAAGACGAAGGCATTGATTTTGAAGCGACGATGTTCCCGGTAGAAGGCAATGTGGCTCCCGCGCTGATTAATGGCTCCATCCAGATTGGTGCTTTCTCGGACACGCCGTCGATTACACTGGCAGCCCAATTCTCCGATTTGCAAATGATCAGCTTCCATAACGTCTTTAAAGGCTTCGCCATCATGGGCAAAAAAGACAGCGGCTTTAAAACGTATCAGCAATTTGTCGCTGAAGGAAAAGACCCGAAACAAGCGGCCATTGAAGTGGCTAATGAGATGAAAGGCAAGTCGATTGTGACCACATCGGGTGCTACCTTTTACATGGTCGTGGAGCAAGCGTTGAAAAATGCCGGTCTGTCTACAAACGACATCAAAATCGTCGACATGGAACCGGATGCCGGGGTATCCGCATTCATCTCCGGAACGGGCGACTTCTATCTGGGAGGACTGCCGCAACGGGAAAAACTGCAGGAAAAAGGCTACCCAGCAATCATCAGCGGAGAAGAGATCGGTTCCGGAGCCGTGATTCTGGCAGGCTTGGCCTCCACGAAAAAATTCGTCGATGCGAATCCGGAACTGATTCAAAAAGTCGAGCAAGTCTGGTTCAAAACGATGCAGTACATGAAAGAGAATCCGGATGAATCGTACAAATTCATCGCCGACTGGTCGAACAAACAGTCCGGGGGAACAAATAAACCGGAGCAAATCAAACAGTTTTTGCAGGACTACCTGATTTTTGCCGATTCCAAGGAACAGGCCCAAACACTGTTCTACGATCCCAAATCGCCGACCTACTGGAAAGACCGTTATGAAAGCCTGGTCGACTACCACGAAAAAACAAATGTCATCAAGCCAGGATCGGTTAACCTGGACAATCTGGTCGTAGCAGAGAAAATCTTTAAAGAACTGAAGTAACGAAAAGGAGGGCTCCCGCTTGGCTGGCATTCACATTCATCCGCACGATATTCTTGATGAAGGAACGGAGCAAATCTTGAATCATATCGGATCGATCGGGCACATTACAACCATTTTCCCGCAAGTGAATACGATTTTTGAACGCAATCCCAATCCCATCGGCAGCTTGCCGCACAATCCGGTTCATTCATGTGTCCTGGGCAACGGAACCATCCATGTCGCCCTTGATACGAAAGCGCTGTATCCGTCTCTTTATCAAAAAGTGGACGAGACGATTTCCGCCGGAGCGGACCCTCTCAAACAGTTTCAAGAGGCAAGCAAAAACGAATCGTACGATGTAGTGCCGTGGCTGAATCTGTTAAACGGTCACTTCGAAGGGAACGTCGCCGGAAATGCCGTCATTGACTACAAAGGCAATCCGATTCCGTCCTGGATTTGTCCCAACGGCCCGGATGTCGTGCCGATGTGGACCAAGGTGATTGTCGCCATCAGCGAAGTGTACGGCTGCCAGATGTTCATGATCGATCGCATTCGCTACCCGGACTGGTCGGGTGTGGACGTCAACCCGAAGGAGATGTTTACCTGCTTCTGCGATCACTGCCAAGCCAAAATGCAGGCGAGCGGGATCGATCCGGCGAAGCTGGTCGCTGACATGCTGCAGATCGAAGCGAATTTGAAGGAAAAGCAATTTGACAGCGCCGTGCAGTTTTTCCAGGAGTCTGCGTTGATCAAGCAATGGGTTGCTTTCCGTCAAGCAAGTGTTTCCGGCTTCGTGGAAGAGCTGATCCGATGCGTCCAGAAGGAAAATCCGTCGATTCGTTTCTGGCTGGACCTATGGCCGCCAGCGTATGCGTGGATATTGGGGCAGGATTATCACAGACTAACTAAAAGCGCTCCGATATTAAAGCATTTTCCTTACCACAAGCTCGGTGGAGGCGCAGATGTGCAAGGCTTGATCGAGTATTTTGCCAAGACCGACGCAGAGCGGGAAAAGGCGTTTCAGGCGTTCCGTGCGCTGTTTGGCCTGCCCTACACGCTGACCTACGCTGAATTTAAACAAAAAGGATATCCGTTGCAGTTCGTCAGAGCGGAAAATGACAAGGTGCGAGCATTATCTCAGCCAGGGACGAAAATCTACAGCGGTATCCAGATGTGGAATATCGACACGGCGGATTTGCTGGAAGCCGTCAGGGAAGCAAGGGCCAGTGCAGCCGACGACATCATTTACTACTGCTATGGCTGGGCAGAGCTAAAGCATTTTGAAACCATTGCGCAGTTTGCCCGACAGCAGTCGCAAAACGGGTGAATGCATAAGGGGAAGCGTTTCTTGCCCAGGAGGAGAGCGTCTTTCATGAAATGGATACAAGTCAAAAATTACACGGAAATGAGCCAATTGGCTGCCCGCATCATGACGGAAAAAATCGCGGAAAAGCCAAACGCCACGCTCGGGCTGGCAACGGGCGGGACGCCTGAGCAGATGTATCGGTGGTTGCGCGAGTACAGTGCAGAACGGCAGCTGTCGTTTCGCGATGTCCAGACGTTTAATCTGGATGAATACATCGGATTGGGGCGGGAGCATCCCAACAGCTATTATCAGTACATGAGGACACATCTCTTTGCCCACATCGATCTGCCCGAAGCGCACGCCCATCTCCCGAATGGACTGGCAGCCGATGTAAACGCTGAGTGCCTGCGGTATGAGGCATTGATTGAACAGGCTGGCGGGATTGACTTGCAGCTGTTGGGTGTGGGGAAAAATGGGCACATCGGTTTTAACGAACCCGGCACGCCCTTTACGTCGCGTACGCATCTGGTTCAGCTGACGGAAAGCACGCGCGCAGCCAATGCCTGTTATTTTTCTTCGCTGGAAGCGGTGCCGACCCATGCGATTACGATGGGAATTGCCACCATTACAAAGAGCAAAGAAATTCTGCTGCTCGCTTCCGGGCGAGAAAAGGCAAACGTATTGGCCGAATTGATGCGTGGCGAAGTGACGGAAGAGCTTCCGGCTTCCGTGTTGCTCAACCACGCCAACGCGACGATCATCGCTGACGAGGACGCGCTGGCGTTTTCAATCGTCGCCAAACGCAAGTAAGAAGCGCATCGGCACCTTTACGAAATTCCTTGAATCCAGCCTGCATCCTATACGGTCCAGGCTGGATTTGTTGTTTGGTAGTGAGCATCGGCTTTATGCCACAAAATAGTAGCGGTAACGGAACTTACCTAACTACAAAACAATCGCACGGGAAACGCTATGTATGTACCACTATCATTCCTAAAAGGCGGGGAGATTCAATTGAAAAAGCTCATTTCATGTGCTGTTGCCCTTTGTTTTGTGTTCACCTCAGCATCCGCTTTTGCTGAAATGCACCATGACGGCGGAGCGAAAACACACAAGCACCATAAAACAACAAAAGTAAAAAGTGTTACCCACAAAAAAGGCAAAACGGTAAAAATTCGCGAGGTTTCACCTGGAATGCCGAAAACCGGTATGGGCGGAACAAGCAACGATTAAGAGGGGGACACCCTCTTTTTCTTTGTTTCAAAATGGAGGACTGTAGCAATGAAACAGTTTGTTCAGGCCATACTCCTCACGGCAGCATTGCTTTTTGGCAGTTCATCGAGTATATCCGCTGAAACGTCAGCAAATGTGTCGGCTGCTGGTGAGCAAAAAGGGATTATGCCCGCTCGCCTGGTCATTCCGGCGATTCAGCTGGACACGGCTGTAGAGCCTGTCGGTGTATTGAAAAATGGTCAGATGGGTGTGCCGAAAGCGTTTGACCGTGTGGGGATCTTGTCCCCCTGGACAATGCCAGGGGAAAAAGGCAATGCAGTCATCGCTGGACATCTTGATCACTATACAGGTCCAGCCGTCTTCTACCATTTGCGCAAGCTGAAGCCCAATGACAAAGTGCTGGTTCTTGACCGGACAGGCCACACGCTTACGTTTCAAGTGGAAAAAGTAGTCGCTTTCCGAACACGAGAGGCTCCCTTGCAAGATATTTTTGGCGCTTCCGATAAAGCTCGTCTAAATCTCATCACATGCACCGGAAAATTCAACAAGAGAACACAGGAGCATTCCATGCGACTCGTTGTCTTTTGTACGCTAGTCAACTAAAGAAGCGTGATGTCAATAATGAACGGCTGCCCGCGAGCTTTTTCACAGCCAGCACGATGCATGAGCCGGTGCTGGCTGCTGGCGTGCAAGCTCAGACGACTTTTTCGATTTGACCGTTAAGGATCGTCACGGTGTATTTGCGGTGTTTTCCCACTTTTACGGAACGAATGCCATCCGAAATGGGCAGGATGGATGCCTTGATGATCACATCATCAATCGATATTTCGCCCAGAGAAAACATTTTTTGCAATCCCTCTTCAGTGTTGAAGGCTTTGAGTCCCCAAACCAAATCCCATGCAGTCATTTCCGATCGAACCCCTTCATCGTTGTTCTCCACGTTTTAACGGACCGTCTGTATGTATTATCGTATGTTTGCGTGAATAAAACTGTTGTCGAGATCACAAAACGGACGTCAGCACGGGGAAAATTTTCCGGGCTGGGGAAGTGTTAGCTCCAGCCCATACGCTCTCGCAGCGAAGTAATGTGAGCGATGTGGTGCAAGCCGTGCCAGGCGTATATACCGAGTGCGATCTCAAGTCGATTTTCTCCTGTGCCAGGATGCTCGGGATGAATGAATACACGCGCAAATTGCTCTTCGCTAAGCGACGACAGCAAAAGGAACCAGCGTTGGTGAAGACCTTCCAGGATTTGTACGGAAGACTCGATCGGGGCATTCGCAGCATCGACAAGCGCTGCCCAGTTTGCTTCCAGGTACGGCTTTATCGTGGGGCGGTCTTCCGTCAAGGCCAGCTTGAAGCGCATGAAAGAATTCATGTGACTGTCGGCAAGATGATGGACTACCTGGCGCACAGTCCATCCCCCAGGGCGGTATGGCGTGTCAAGCTGTTCGGCTGTCAAATCGGCTAGTGCTGCCTGCAGCTTTTGCGGAAAACAGGCAATCTCATTCATCCATTCCTTCCGTTGAGCGTCATTGATTTCACCCGGTAACGAAAACTTCCCGATCGGATAGCGATGATCTGTCAATGCTTCTCCCTCCAATGTGAGGATTTTGCAAAAATCAATAGAGCAGCGTTCGATCAGCAATTGTACCTGGGAACGAACGGAATCGAAATTTGCAAAATCCTGATGTAATCAATAATTTTTATTATAGACGTCTCACGCGTAATCGACCAGAGCGCAATCAGCCCTAACGAGCGAACTGTTTTTGCGTTGACCGGTGAATGTTGTGTCTGCTATGATAAAGGGGTAAACACTTATATACGGGAGCTTAGGATACTAGGCTGAGAGGATAGCTGTATTGTTATCGACCGTTTAACCTGATCTGGATAATGCCAGCGGAGGGATTTGCGTTAACACGTGTTGTTTCGTGTTGCGTATGTTGGAACCGCTCAATTAGAACAGCGGTTTTTTTGTTTCCTTGCATATTTTGCGCCAGGAGCCCTCTTGTCCATCGTTCCAGAAGGAAAGTGCTAGTATACGTGGAGGGGGAATGCAGATTTTCACATGTAACATGATGAAAGTATGGCTGCAGAGGAAATGCGGGGAGGATCGATAATGAAAAACGAACGCTTGCTGATTATGATTGAAATTGCCATTATGGCCACACTTGCTTATATATTGGGACAGTTTAAGCTTTTTCAGATGCCGCAGGGAGGATCGATCTGCCTGATCATGCTGCCGATCGCCTTGATATCGATCCGGCGCGGAGTAGCAGCGGGCGTCATAACCGGATTTTTAACAGGTCTGTTGGATTATATGATGGGCGGGTATTACGTTCATCCGGTGCAAGTGCTGCTTGATTATCCGCTTGCTTACGCATCCGTAGGCCTGGTTGGACTCATGCGCAGAACGAACAAAATGAACGTGACTTCTACCTGGTTGTTCCTATTGCTTGGCGTTTTTTGCCGATTTGTCTGCCACTTCGCATCGGCGGTGATCTGGTTCGGCGAATTCGCTCCGGAAGGAATGCCGGTGCCCGTGTACGCTTTTGTCTACAATGTAACGTACTTGCTGCCGGAACTCATCCTCTCGGGAATTGTTCTGACCTTGCTGCTGAAAAAGGCGCCACGGCTTGCTGCACTTAGCCGCTAACTCATAATCGGATCGAAAAACCGGCATCGATGACGAAGCCGGTTTTTTACTGATTCATGAACTCCTCCAGCCGGGTTGCCGCTAATTGGGCATCTCCGTGAATGCTAAACAGCATGTGCAACAAGCTGCTTGACTGGACAGACAAGCGCGCGCCATGGTAGAGCTGAGGCTTTTGCGATTGCAACAAGATCATGATTTCTGATGTTGGCGGGACGACCGCTTTCACTCGCAGCAGTTGAGTCAGATACATTACTAATTGCTTGATCGTTCCGGTTGAATTGGAATCAGGAAGCTGTGTGATGCTGTGGATGAGCTTTTTCAATTCACGCTTTTTTTCTGTTAACGGGTCTGGTTGTAATGGGTTACCCCTCACTGCTTGTCACCTCTTCCTATTCTTTTCAAGCTATACCCGTTTTTGCTGCTTGTAAATCACACATTTTCGGCTTGCAGAATACCTCGATATTGTCAGCGGCGAAGTCATTTTGGGAGCAAACGTCGTGCGTGATTTTCTCGCTGGAATTACGGACATCATCGGTGGAAGAAGTGGCGCGTACGAGAGCAAACTTGCTGAGGGCAGAGAGGTAGCGATCAATGAAATGAAGGCCAAAGCCAGAGCGATCGGTGCGAATGCCGTGATTGGCGTTGACTTGGATTACGAAACGTTGCGGGAAGGCATGATGATGGTGATTGCCACCAGAACGGCTGTACGAATAAAGTAGACGAATTCATCAAATTTAGGCGTTCCCCTAGTACAGGACACCCGCCTTTTACATAGAATACAGTGTACAAAAAAGGAGGGATCCAATTGTCAAGCAGTATTTTTGGGAACTTTGACGATTTTACGCTCATTCTTGTACTGTTTATTCTTCTCGTGATCGTTGGTGCTGTGAGTTGCTAAAAATACACACAGTGACGAAAAAGACGCCCTTCCCAGAGCGTCTTTTTTCGACTTGCAGTGGATACGGCTTTCACATGGTTACTGACGATTATTCCAACGGAACAAGATTGCGATAATCTCTACAATCGACATACGTAACGCCTCCTTGAGACGCTTCCCATCAAAGCCGTTATCATCTAACTATTAGAAACGCTGATGAAACGTGAAAATGTTGGATTTTTCGCAAGGCGTCTGCTGCTGCCTGTGCGTTGATGAGAGCTTAGTTTTTTGGTTTCGGTTTTAAAAAAATACTTTACGTATCCACCTGTTCCTATTATAATTATTTGCCGCTCACCTTCGCAAACGAGAAATCCCTGTTTTTTCCGGCGCTTTCTGCAATGAAAGCGATGACATTGGAAAAACGATGTGATTATCTCCTGCAGGTTGAGTAATTCTTCATTATCCTCGCGTATGCTCCTGCATTTACCAAAAAAACAACCCAGTCGAAAAGACCGAGTTGTTTTTTCCTGCGCTACCTTCCGCGATGCTTCGCTTTTGCTTTCTGGCGGGCAACTTCCCGTTTGTACGCCTTCTGCTCTTCACGCAGCTCCTTGGTCAGCACCCGTTTTGTTTTTTTCTTTGCTCCAAATCCAGCTTGAGAGCAGCCTGAGCGACAGCGGAAACGCCGCGGGCAGCCATTTCCCGTGCTGCTTCCCGGGCCAACCGCTTGGCATTGCGCTTTCGTTCGACCGTGGGATTGACCTCGACCTGGACCGTTGACCTGCCGAGAACATCCAGTACGTCATGCTTCACAAAGTCGAGGATCTCCACGTCCTTTGGCTCGGTATGAAAGACGTGGCGGCTCGCTTTTAATTTCTGCTGCTCCCGCTCTTCGATAATGCCGACCCACATTTGGCAGGCTGGGTCAAAAAAGACAGTTAACTTCATGCAAATCCCCCCAATAAAGACCGAACGAGGGACATCCCGAGGGGGAAGGATACGACACCGCACTGGCGATGCATCCGGACTACCAACCGGACCGTGTTTTTACGCTCGTATTTTCTATCGTATCGCATTTTCTGAAGTTTGCAAGCGTAGTGTTTGAGCGCTGTCTGATTTTTTCGTCTGGGCAATTCGATTCCTTCCGCTCCCGGGTACAATATATAGAAGAATGAACCCATCTTGTCTATGGATTTTTGCAAAATTCTCCGGCAACAATAGGGGCAGGAGAGAAGTTTTAACCACTTTGCAACCAATTTTCTTCTAGGTCGCGTTACAATACAGGGTAGACCAAACGAAAACAGGCGTAAAAGAGGGTAGAAATAAATGAGGAAACTATTGGCGACTGGTTTGTTCGCTGCGCTTAGTTGCCTGGCTGCGGGATGTGGCATAAACACGTCGCCCGCCGACCTGGTCAGAGCGCCTGCAGTTGAATTCACCCAGAAAGAATTGAATCAGTCTGTCATGGATTTTTTGCCGCCGGGCGCAAGGCTTGTTGTCCCGCTCCATCCGGAAAATGCGAGCGCGATTACGAGAAAAGACCTGGATGGTGACGGCAGTGACGAAGTGATCGCCTTTTATAAAAAAGATAAAAACGATTATCAGATCGGAGTTCTCGTGCTGGGCAGATCGGGGGACAGATGGACCCGGATTGCCAATCTGGAGGGCTTGGGCGTCGATGTCGATTACCTCGATTTTCCCGACCTGACAGGTAATGGCGTACCGGAAATGGTGATCGGCTGGAGCGGTGGGGCGAACCTCGATCGGGAGCTGTCCGTCTATTCCTTGCATGGCAAGCAGTTGACGCAGATGTGGACCCAGTCGTATACAGAGCAGGCGATTGGCGATTTGAATAACGACGGCAAGGCGGAAATCACAATCCTCCGGCACAACCACGAAAAGTTAATCTCTACGGCGGAGCTGTACGCCTATTCGGGGGGAACGATCAAAAAAATCGATGAGCTGCCGATGGAAGGCGGGATCAACGGCTACGAGCAGGTGTTGTTTGGGAAGGCGACGCCAACCCAAAACGGCGTGTTTGTCGATATCGGAATGGGCGCTCACTCAGCTTACACCGCCTTGCTCGTCATGGAGAATAATCACCTCGTCAGCGCCCTGAAGCAAGGGGACGATGAAATAGCCCTGACATTCAAGGCATACTCCGTGCTAAGTGAAGACGTCAATCACGACGGTGTGATCGAGATCGGGATTCAAAAACAGCCGCCCGGCACAGAAGAGCTGGCGATGGCTGAAATACCGTGGATCAATGTGTGGTACCAATGGAACGGCAGCAAGCTGGTACCGATCCAAGAGGACTACGCCAACTACGCATATCAATTCGTCTTCCGCATCCCGCAAAAATGGCTGGGCTCCTACACGGTAAAAAACGAGCAGGCCGGCGAATCGACGGCGCTCAGCTTCTATTACATAGAAGAATCGCCGTCAGCAGAAGCCAAACTGCTGACGCTGCGCCTGGCTAACAGACAGGAGTGGGGCAAGTTGGAAGAGGCTTTGAAGCGGGATCGTGTCGGTTACACGCTGCTTGCAAAAGGGAAAGACCAAGTAATCGTCGCACTGCAGCCAAATGGACAGGAAAAGCTGTCCCATCCCGAGCGATACAAGCAGCTGTTGTTGACCGAAGCGGAAATTCGCGAGCATTTTCGAACAATCCATGAGTGAGCTGGCGAAGATAAATAGCGCCCCTGAGCGTTAAGGCAGGCGGGGAGGATGGAAATGAAAATATTAGTGCTGGAAGACGAGCTGTCCATACGCGATTTTGTTCGAATCAACCTGAAGCGGCAGAGCTACGAGGTCGTGGAAGCGTCCACGGGCGAAGAGGCGCTGGCGCTGGCGATGATGGACCGGGAGATCGATATCGCGCTGCTCGATGTCATGCTGCCCGGGATGGATGGATTTGCCGTTTGCAAAGAACTGCGGCATCACTACCCGCGTATGGGCATTATCATGCTGACTGCCAAAGGACAGGAGCAGGATAAAGTGATCGGTTTGGAAGCGGGAGCGGATGACTACGTCGTCAAGCCGTTCTCGCCGCTTGAACTGGTGGCACGGGTAAAAGCGCTGTATCGGCGCATGCACCCTGATGACGGAGACTTGAAGCAGAAGCTTGTCGTCGACCCTTTCACGATCCTGCTGGACGAGCGGAGGCTGTTCAAGGCAGGGCAGGAAATCGAGTTGACGCCCAAGGAATTTGAACTCATTTCCCTTTTGATGCAGCAGATGAACAAGGCTGTGAGCCGCGATGAGATTTTGACGGCGGTATGGGGCAAATATTACGTCGGCGACTTGAAGATCGTCGACGTCAATATCAGGCGAATCCGGCAAAAAATTGAGGCGGATGCTTCTCGCCCCAAGCATTTGGAGACCGTATGGGGATATGGCTATTTGTGGAGGAAGGAACAGGCTGATGAAGGGACTTAAACGCAGACTGGTCGCTGGCTTTGGCATCATCATCGTGCTCGTCGTCGTCGCCCTCGAAGGCATGTTCCTGATGACGGTCAGAGAGTACTACCTCGGTGGTGCTGTGGAAAGTCTCAGTACGAGAGCGACGACATCGGCCCAATTTTACAACAAGTATCTGCAGGGCTATACATTAAAAGACCGGGCGAAATACCTGCTGGAAAATATCGCGAAGGATGAATTCGCCCTCGTCGAAATCATTGATTGGCAAGGAAAGGTGATCCAGAATTCGTATGGCTTCTCGCCCAATACCCAAGTCGACACCCCTGACGTCGCAACGGCTTTGGCAGGCGAGACAGGCGTGTGGGTCGGTAAGAGCAAAGGGACAAAGGAGCACCTGGTGGCCGTCTCCAATCCGCTAGAGAACGACGGCAACCAGATTGTCGGCGTGCTGCGCTATACCGTGTCTGCTGAACCGGCGTTTGAACTGATTGAGAAGATCACGATCGTAGCGATTGCTATCGGCGTGGCCGTCATCCTGATCTCTTTTGTATTGAGCCTGTTTTTGGCCAACCGGATCATCGGCCCGATCAAAGAGTTGACGGCGGCTGTGAAGCAGATGGCCAGGGGCAATTTTACGGATCGCGTACAAAAGCGGTACGACGACGAGGTTGGCAGCCTGGCGGACAGCTTTAACCGGATGGCAGAAGAGCTGGGCAAAAATGAACAGCTGAAAAACGAATTTATTTCCTCGATTTCCCATGAGTTGCGAACGCCGCTTACGTCAATCAAAGGGTGGGGCGAGACGATCCTGTCCGGCGATCTTGACGATAAAGACGAGACGCTGCAGGGATTAACCGTCATTTCCAAAGAGACGGACAGACTGATCGGGCTCGTCGAGGAATTGCTTGACTTCTCAAAATTTCAAGCCGGGACGATGAAAATGGAACGCGAGCTGATCGATATCGGGCACATGCTGGAAGAGGTTGTGCTGCAGTTCGGTTATCGCCAATCGACGAAAGAACGCGACATCGAATTGATCAAACCGGCAGAATCCTATCTAGTTGATGGCGACCCCAATCGCTTAAAGCAGGTTTTTGTCAATTTGCTGGATAATGCTTACAAGTTTACGGATGACCACGGGCAAATAAAAATCACTGTCGAAGCATGTAACAAAATGGTAGAGATCAGCGTCATAGATGATGGGGAAGGGATTGCCCGTGCAGATTTGCAGCGCGTCACCGAAAAATTTTACAAGGGCGACAGCAGACAAGCAGGGAGCGGTCTGGGGCTGTCCATCTGCAAGGAGATTATCCTGCTGCACCAGGGCAATCTGCGGATTGAAAGTGAGCGGGGCAAAGGAACGAAAGTATTTGTTACGCTTCCACTGATCGAGCTGACGCCGGAAGGCAATGTGTGAAAAAATAGTAAAAGAACCTAATTTTCCTTTGCACAGTAGAACAATCATTCTCCACGACAATCGAGCTTGAATAGTTGTCTACGGGATGCAAATCTGGTAGAGTTAAGACAATTACATACTGTCAGTAAATAGAGGTGCGCAACGGATCAGTAGCTCTTTTCACGTATTGGGGAACAATGAAAAGGAGTAAAAGGCCAATGCGCCGAAGTCCCTGCTGCAACCCCAATGCAGCACGGGCTGGGAGCACCGTGAACAACGATGAGTCCTGTCATGAAGGAAACCCTTTCGTGGAGCGCTATTTATCACTTGCTAAGGATGCTGTGCAATGAGTAATGCGATCTACTCATTGCCTTTTTTATTTGGCGCCCGCCGATCCATAGCTGATCTTGCACAGGCGAATGCCATCCTTAACAGGCCTTGAGAGTATTGTCCAAAAAATTATACCGAAGCAATCCGAGGAGGAAACAACGATGAAAATGATGGATGCACATGAAATTATCGCGTTTATCCAAAAGAGCGAAAAGAAAACGCCTGTAAAGGTACATATCAAGGGCAAGCTTGAAGGCATCGATTTCGGTGCAAATACAAAAGCGTTTGTCAACGGCAATGTCGGTGTGTTGTTTGGCGAGTGGAAAGAGCTGCAGCCCGTACTGGAACAGCATCAGGACAAGATCGACGATTACGTCGTGGAAAGCGATCGCCGCAATTCTGCGATCCCGTTGCTGGACACGAAACATATTCAGGCGCGGATCGAGCCAGGCGCCATCATTCGCGATCAAGTCGCCATCGGCAACAACGCCGTCATCATGATGGGGGCCGTCATTAATATCGGAGCCGTTATCGGCGAAGGCACGATGATTGACATGAATGTAGTTGTCGGTGGCCGTGGTACGATTGGCAAAAATTGCCATATCGGTGCGGGTGCGGTAATTGCCGGCGTCGTAGAACCGCCTTCAGCAACACCTGTAATCGTTGAGGATGACGTTGTAGTAGGGGCGAATGCGGTGATCCTGGAAGGTGTTCGCGTCGGCCAAGGATCCGTGGTAGCGGCAGGCGCCGTAGTCATTGATGACGTACCTCCGAATGTAGTCGTTGCTGGTACGCCGGCGCGCGTTATCAAGCAGATCGATGATAAAACGAAGTCAAAAACAGAAATTATGCAAGAGCTGCGTCAGCTGTAAGCGTCACGAACGCTGACGCACGTGTTCCATCAGGAATTGCTCGTGCTCACTCATTCACTGCCGCCGTACAAGCATGATGCGAGCGGCAGTTGCCTATTTTTAACCGCGACAATTCCTTGGAAGAGCGGTCGCGAGTACGACTGGACTTTTGGAGGGCAGGAGGAAGACGCTATGGAATCATTTCCTTATATTCAGATTCGCCGTGATCTGCATCAAATTCCCGAACCAGGGTTTCAAGAATTCAAAACACAGCAGTATTTGCTCGATTACCTGAAAAAGCTGCCCCAAGAGCGAGTGGAAATAAAAACGTGGCGGACAGGCATTTTGGTAAAAGTCAAAGGGAGACAGCCGAAACAGCTCCTCGCTTGGCGGACGGACATGGACGCATTGCCGATTCGGGAGGAGACGTCCTACCCATTCCGCTCCCGCCACGAAGGGTTTATGCACGCCTGCGGCCATGATGTCCATATGACGATCAGCTTGGGGATTCTGACGCATTTTGTGGATGCGCCAGTCGATGACGATTTGCTGTTTATTTTCCAACCGGCGGAAGAAGGCCCAGGTGGCGCGAAACCGATGCTTGCGAGTGAAGAATTCAACCGATGGAGACCGGATGCCATCTTTGCATTGCACATTGCGCCGGAATATCCGGTTGGAACCGTCGCGACCAAGCCGGGAGTCTTGTTCGCCAATACATCTGAACTGTTTATCGACCTGCACGGGAAGGGCGGACACGCTGCGTTCCCTCATCAAGCCAACGATATGGTTGTCGCCGGCAGCCATCTGGTTACGCAATTACAGTCGATTGTGGCGCGCAATATCGATCCGCTGGATTCTGCGGTGATTACAGTCGGCAAGATCGAAGGCGGTACTCGTCAGAACATCATCGCGGAAACGGCCAGGCTGGAAGGAACGATCCGTACGTTTTCCATGGACTCGATGCAAAAAGTAAAAGGCAGGATTGAAGCGCTGGTCAAAGGCATTGAGGCAGGCTTTGCGTGCAAGGCAGCGATTGATTACGGCTCGAATTACTGTCAAGTGTACAACAATCCACCGCTTACGGAACAATTCCTCGCATGGGCAAGAGAAAGAACCGACCTCGCTGTAATCGAGTGCAAGGAAGCGATGACAGGGGAGGATTTTGGCTATTTTCTGGCGGAAATTCCCGGCTTTCTCTTCTGGCTTGGCGTGGACACGCCATATGGCTTGCACCACGCCAAAATTGAGCCCGACGAACGAGCGATTGCAGTAGGAATCAAACTGGTAAGTGAATACTTGACCTGGAAGGCAACCAGAGAGGAGTAATCCTCACACTCTCTTGGATCGGGTCGAAAAAGGTAACAGTCAGAAAAAAGTCGTCCCACTGAGTTGGTGAACTGTACCATCAATTGTTAGGCGTGTCTAACAATTGGAGTACACGTTCATAGGTGAGACGGCTTTTTTTGCAATGGTAAGCCGTGTAATTACAACACTTATACACAGGGCGATGTGTATAAGTTGGCGAGAGCAAACAAATGTTTGCTTGTGGATACTGTGGATTTTGTTGAAAAAAATTTGAAAAGCACCACAACTATTTCCGATGTGATGCGTATAAACTAATGGAAAGCAATTCTGATAAAGAACGGATAAATATATTGGAGGACGAAATGATGAAAAAAGCACTGCTAGTTGCCTTTGCAACACTGTTGATATCCTCAGTGGCGACTACGGCGATGGGGGATGGAAACCTACGGTTGATTTTGGGTGGAACAAGACTTGATACGGATTTTGCAGCATCGGATGGCCAGTCTGTCCAGGATCTGGTTACCAAGATGGGCGGACTGTCTGTTTACGATTCGAAAACCGGCACGTTAGAGGTGGAGAAACCACTTGTTAACGTCTTGATTCTGGAGGGCGTACAGCAGTACAAAAACAAAGGCGTTGTTTTCAGCAATCCGATCAAATCGTATGCCGAAAAAGACGTTCCACGCAGCTTTAATGTTTTTGTCGAGGTCGATGAAGCGCCTGTGAGCAAAGACTTGAAGATGAGGCTGTTCTTGATTGGTCCAGATGGTAAAGAAGTCGATCGCGGCAAAGAGTGGTCGTACTCGACGAAAAATGGAAACAGCTTTTACTTTTCTGAGCCATTTATCGCGACAAAGCTCGATCAGTACGGCACATATCGCGTACAAGTGAAAATGAAAACAGATGTGTATGACAATTACGTCGTGGTTGGAGAAAACAGTTTTACTGTCGGCAGGTAAAAACTTGGCTAGTCCCCTGATTTCACAAAATGTTACTTCGTGGTATAATGGATGAAGAATACGTTTTTATCCATTTACAGGAACACAGGCCGCATTTTTCGTAATCACGGAGAGTGTCGCTCTGTGTTCCCGCGCATAGGAAATTTTTGAGATTTCTTATCGTATGAAGAAAGGAAAGATGGGAGCGAATGGACAACAACCCTCCACAGTCATCCACTGACGTAGATGGCCCGAGTATAAGTATCGCCTGGAAAGATGAGCAATCGATCTTAGCAAAATGGAGAATGACGGAAAAATTCCAGCGGGAGATTGAACGTGAGTTTGCTATTCCGTTTGCGGAACTGCCGTTTGTGTTGCGTCTGTACGACGTGACTGACCGCTTGGAGATTCGTGACGACGGTTCTGATATTTACACTGATTTCGATATTAATCACCGGTCATCCGAATGGGTTCTTTACGGCGTAAAACCAGGGCTAAGCTATCGAGTCGATTTAGGCATACGCATGGTCGATGGCAGATTTTATTCGCTTACACGCTCTGAGATGATCACATCTTATATGTAGAGTACATTGCTGATAAATGGAAAAAGCATTCTCCTGTGTCTGACAAGGGAATGCTTTTTTTGCCACATGGATGGATCACGTTCTCTTCCGAGCATGTTTACGAGCCTTATGCGCTGCTTATTTTCGAGGTTGAAAGTATTGAACCCGTCCGTTAAACAGATGCAGCTCAGCTTTAAACTCCTTGGCCAGGAAACGACAGTATTCATTGGCCTTGCTTTTGTCACCCTGGGTCGCGCTTTCTGGAAGTGATACTTGGATGTACTGCCGCTCTTTGCCATCTTTTTCTTTGCTGCCTACACCGACGATGACATATTTATACGACCGCGGGTCTTTTCCTTTTAACAAGAACCATTGGTCTTTTCCTTCCGCTTTTTCTTCCACTACATATGGAAAAGCAGCGTCTCCGTATTCCCAACCAAGCTGTTGTGCTGTTTTGGCCATCATGTCGACATATCGATTGAATTTTGCCTTCACATCCGGAATTGTCACCGTTGAAGCAGTTGACCCGTCTACGAGATAAATATAGGCCGATTGCGTATTCACTTGCGACTTCACTCCCATACAAGCTCATATCTAAAGCGGTTACATCATTCTCAAAATAGTGTAGCATTCCTCCCTTTCTTTGACAACCGATTGCATGTCACTCCGTAAGAATTGTCAAAAATCGGTTTGGACTTTTTACATTTTTGTAGCGAGTAACGGGCATATTTATGATAAAATAAGAAAAACCCTTTTCTCCTAATGCTGGGTGAATTTGGGTTTACTAAACAAAAAGGGAGGGGTTGCGATGGATCGCTTTGAAAACTTGTACGATATCACAGAAACCGCGCAGGTTCGCTTTTTCGGCATGACGACGGAAAAAGCCAGGTACGATTTCGGAATCGTCTACACTTCCAGATTTTTCGGGAAGCCTTTAGTCGTCTGTATGCAGACCGGGCAATCCACTCTCTTGAGTTCAGAGGATACTGTGAATCCCGGGTACCTGCAAAAAATTTTCCGGCTGAATGACGTTGAAGAAGCACACGAGCTGTCCGTTTTCTTTCAGGAGCACCTGCCGGCCGTGCCCTTCGAGGAAAACCAGTACTAAGCTACAGAGCAGTGCAGGGCAGAGGAGAGACCTCTGCTCTTTTTACATGAGGATTTTGCAAAAATCCATAGAGCGACTTCCAATCAGCAATATATAGAGCGAAATGGGTTAATTCGTCTATATATTGTTCCCGGGAGCGAATGGAATCGAATTTTGCAAAATCCTGACATAAGCAAGACGGTAGTGCAATGACGCATGGCTGATTACAATGAGAGGTATACATAGCAAAACAACGAGCAGAGGAAAGAACGGGGGAGAGGAAGAGAATGGAGCTATATCGCCATGAATGGAATGTCACTAACGCGAAGGCGTCAATTGTTTTGGTGCATGGAACGGGTGAGCATCACGGTCGCTACCAGCACGTCGCAGCTTATCTCAATCGGTGTGGATATACGATCAAGACAGGGGATTTGCCGGGGTGGGGA